>JAQVYQ010000025.1 GCA_028708575.1 Tissierellia bacterium | reverse complement strand
TAACCCCTTTACCACCTACTTTGTTTGTCATAGCATCATAGCCTTCTGCAACTGATATAATCCTAGCAAATAAAGGTATTTCTTCTCCTGTTAATCCCTTTGGATATCCTGTTCCATCCCACCTTTCGTGGTGAGTTAAAATTGTTTCTGCAATATTAACTGTTTCATCAAATAAGCTCAATATCCTATAGCCTATGAGAGGATGACGTTCCATTTCCTCCATTTCTTCCCTGTTAAGCTTACCAACTTTATTTAAAATGTTTTTATCCAATATTACTTTGCCTATATCGTGATAAAATCCAGCAGTCTTAAGTTCCTTCACTTCAGTTTCAGATAGATTCATATTAATTGCTATTTCTTCACTTATTCGAGCTACATTCATAGAGTGTAGTTTTTCTCTTTGGCCTTTTTCATACAAGGAAGACATAATATCCTCAAACATTTTGGAATTAACTTTTCTATTTTCTAAACTCTTTACTTTATACATGTCTGCTTCTGCATTATTCAAAGTTGTTGTAATTTCCTGTTCAATATTTGTTTTTGTATCAGATGCAAGAGAAATACTCCCACTAATTCCTCCTATATCCTCAGCTGAAAACTCATTCTTAATTCTTTGAATAATTAACTTAGCATCCTTAGACTTAGTATTAGCAAGAAGTACAGCAAATTCATCTCCGCCAAGTCTAGCGACAATATCACCATCTTTGAAAGCATTTGTTAATACCTTAGTAATTTTTTTCAACAACTCGTCGCCTTTAGCATGTCCATAAATATCATTTATAAGCTTCAATCCATTAACATCCCCATAAATAATGGATATTGGCAAATTCTTCTCATTGTCTATTCTTTTCAATGCATTATCAAAGAACATTCTATTGTATAGTCCTGTCACTGGGTCATGGAAACTTAAATACTCAATCTGTTCCTGCGCTTTTTTGGACTCAGTTATATCCATGAAAGAAACTACCGCTCCTATTATTTCACCATCCTTTAGCTGAGGGTAAACACTATATTCTACATCAAAGCATGTCCCATCCTTTCGCCAAAACACCTCATCCTTTGCAGTAAAACGGGTTCCTTCTTTTATAGCTATAATTATTCTACATTCATTTATAGGCATTAGTGTCTTATCTCTCTTACTATGGTGAATTTGATAATGCATATTTTTACCTATCAATTCCCTCTGATGATTATAGCCGAGCATTTCTATGCAACTAGCATTACAAAAGGTGCAATTCCCATCATTATCTAAGCCATAAATGGCCCCTGCTGTAGAATCCAAAATAAGTCTTAGCTCATTTTTTTTATGTTTCATCATATCATTTGCTTTTTCCAGCTCTAGGGTTCTTTCTGTCACCTTATCTTCCAGCTTGTTTACTAGTTCATTGATTGTATCTGACATACTATTAAAAGATCTAGCAAGTGAACCTATTTCATCATTTCGAACTACCACTACCCTTTGGGATAGATCTCCATCTGCGAATTTTTTCGAAGTATCCAATAAATAATCCATTGGCTTTAATAACTTTTTAATCAATGCAAAATACCCCATAAAGGTTGCTCCCAAAGTAATTAATGAAAATATCATGGTGTATACAATAACTCTTCTAATAGCATAGGTAAATTGAGTATTAGGTATTGCAGTAAACACAAGCCAATCAAAATATATGGTCTTATATTCTGAAATATTGATATAAAGCGTGTCCTGAATATTGGTAAGTTTGTAGGATTTTACATTTGTACTTAAGTATTGGTTATAAGCATTAGTTAAAGCTGGATACCCCATATCATTTATTCTCACTGCTTTCTTTGTACCATCTTGAAATCTTAAATAATTATCCATCTTTATAGAGTTGCCAATTAGTTTACCTGAATTTCTATCTATAACCAAGGCTATTGAATTCTTGCCTTTTGCTATCATTTCTAAATGATCATTTAAACTAGTAGTTCCTTCAATACCAGACCAATGATTATCCATATAGAATTTCAATACATTGTATACTTCTTTATCAAATCTATTAATACTCTCAGTTAAACCTTTGTCAGCATAATCAAACCAGTTTGAAAACACTATATTTCCAATTATTAAAGATGACACTAGCATTATTGATATAAAAGTTATCAATATGATCTTTGAAATTGACATATTTGTTTTTTCAGCATTTTTATTCATTTTCTACATCCTTATTTTTATCATAAAATATTTATCAATTTTTAATGTATCCACATTTAACTCTTAAATCTATGCAAGTAGGATTATCCCCTTCCAAGATCATGATAAGTGGCTAGCTCTACTTGTTTTTATATTATATAATTCTAAAACTTTCGATATTGGTTTATGTCTTTGGTTAGTATCTTAAGCCCCCTAATTATATTATCAAACATTCCCGCTCGATACAGATTTGCAATGATTAGTCCAATAGGAATTGCGACAATCAATCCAATTATTCCACCAAGTCTATAGCCTATATACATAAACAATAAGGTTGCTAGTGGATCTATGCCCACACTATCTCCAACCATTTTTGGTTGCAATGCATTTTTTATTATCTGACAGACTACATATATGCCCATTAAGTACATTGCTACAAAATAATTTCCTAAAATAAACTCTATTAAAGCCCAAGGCCACAAAATAAATCCAGTTCCAAATACAGGTAACACATCTATAATAGCTGTTATAATAGCAATTAAGAGAGAATATCTTGCCCCAATTATTTTGAATCCAATAAACATTATTATCATTATTATTAACATTATCTTAAATTGCGCCTTGATATATCCACCAGTAGCATATTTAAAATAATATACAATTATATTATATTTTTCTTGAATAGAGACTGGAGTAATATCTCTTACTTTACCTATTATAGCATCACGGTCTTTAATAAAGAAATAAGCTGAAACAAATATTATTATAATCATTAATACATAATCCATAAAGTTCCTTGCAAAACTAATAGTGAATTCCGACACGCTTTCACCACTAATAAATGTGTTGATAGACTGCCTAATATTTCCCATAAATTGATTTAAAGCTGCTTGTATATCCACAGGTAATATATCAAATATTCCAGATAAATTTTCTCCAACTTGATTTAGAGTATTAGTAGTTAATGAGGCTATATTAGGCACATCACTAATTAAAGAACTAATCTGTTCAATTGAAAATCGAATTATTCCGTACATTACTAGAATAACAATTCCAGTTACCAAAACTATAATAAGAGCTGAACTATATTTTCTTAATATTTTAATTCTTTTCTCTAAAAACTTAACTAAAGGATTAGCAATTACAGAAATAATCCATCCAATAATAAATGGTATAAAAAATTTTAGGACTTTTGGCAATATAAAAACCAAACATAGAATTGCTACTACATATATTATTAGATTTACTAATATCTTTAGATATATATTCCCATTTCCTGTTTTCATAAGTTTACTCCAATCCTTATCTTTGTAGTTTAGTCTAAGGTTCCAGCCCCTAAATAGATTATTATCTAACACTTACCTAATAAACTATATATTCATAAGATACGTCATCTAAAACTTTCTTTTATTATTATACCCTTTAATATGTTTAACTTCCAATATATTCATATACATTTTGTATATTTGAGCTCCTATTTTTGTTGAATTTGATAATTTGAATTTTAAATGATACTAATATATATCTGTCAAATCTATGTGGACCAACTTTTAGCATCATTTTATAGATTTAAAAACTGGGATATTGTCTCTAGCTTAGGTATTAGCTTAATATATTCTTCAATATTTAATCCTACTATGTCTAAATCATATTGATGCTTTGTAAAGCTAATCATATATATAGAATCCTTATGTAGAACTGGAGCTAAAAACACAGAAAATGGTTTTTTATCTGTATTATCCTGTAAGTCATTTAGATGTCGGGTAATAGCTGGTATTTCATTAGTAGCTTGGTTTCTACTTGTCATAAGTGTCACTTCGAATAATGAATCACACTCATTATCAAATACTTCTATGTCTGCTATTCCTCCTCTAGCAGTAAAAGTCGGATTACCTTCATCATCTACACTATAATTTGGTTGTATATCTATTTCAGGGAATTGTTGTTTTAAAGAAATACTTGCTAAAAATTCTAGTCTAGTTGGCTCTTCTATATTTTTTAAGAATTCGTCTTTAGTTGCAGATCTTTTAGATAATTTGCCTAATTCCTTTAATACAAAATCTTTATCATAGTGTTTAGACCATTTATCTAATGCTTGTATTCTTAATGCATCTAAATCAAATGTAGTATCTACTTCTATGGACATTATACTGCTGTCAATTTTGCCCATATATTTGTAGTATTCATATTCATTTACAAAAGTTTTATAATCAGAATAGTTATTTATAATATAATTAATTTTGTTAATCTCCACCATATTAAAATCAATGAATCTTCCTAAACCTCTTAAAGAAATTATCCCTGTAATCCTTAATTTTCGAATAAAATCATCCACGCCTTCATTAATGATTTGATTAAATTTAAATCGCTTTCTATTATCTGTTTGTAATAATTCTAAGCATTTTTCATAAATAATTTCCGAGCTAGCAGTAAACCCATATTCTTTTCTAAAATTTGAAATATATTGGTATAATTTAAGAGAATCATTATCAGGCCAACAAGTTAAGAATGGAATCTCTTTTCTACTAATCCCTGGATTGTTTTCCCCATTTTTTTCTTTCAATATCTTTATCAGCTTTAACAATAATATTACTGGAGCATTTTCATTAGCATTTTTTCTAAAAGGATTATTAGTTTGATATTTCATCAAAGCATTTAAAAAAACATTTTGAATTTTTTGTCCACTATTTTCTTCACCTGATTCATATGCATCACAAAGCATATGCCCACATGTTGATATTTCTATTTTTTTGTTCATTTCATAATTCATAAATCCAAACTCTTTATTAAGTTTATACCAAGTATCAAATCTACTTGACCAACCATGAGCAAAACCTGCTTCCTTATGGTCTTGAGGTGAATTCTGTATGATTTCATCTATCTGAACATTTGAGTATGTACTATCTTCATCTTTAAATATGATATTTAACCTGGGTGTACGATTTACATATACTGGAGTATAAAGTTTTTCCTTTATTACTTTTACTACTATCTCCATTATAACTTCATTTGTTAAAATCATACCTTCATATGGTTTTACACAATTAAGAAATCCTGCCATTCTCTCAGGATTTCTCATAGTTGTTGAAAATGATAATGGCTTATGTTCTGGTTTTCTCGACATTAGTTATGTAAACCTCCTTATTGGACTTTTTAATAGAATTATCATAATAGCTAATATAATTACTCTTAATATCATATACATTATATTTCCCCATCCATTTAGATAAGATGTAGTTTTCTTCACCTTTTTGGATTAATAAATTAGATAAGCCGAATTTGATACCCTTACTAACTAAAAAGTCTATGGTATTGTAAAGCTCTTCTTCCTTTTCTTCATCCCACATTTTATTGTACTCACTATTAGATAGTAAATATGGAGGATCAAAATATATAAAATCATCCTTTTCTATTTCTAAGTCACTAATGAATCTTCTATAATCCATATTGTAGTATTCTATATTCTTTTGTGAAATAAAATCCATATAATTATTTATTGCTGTATATACATTATTATTGAAGTCTACATTTCCAACAGGTAAATTAAACTTTCCATTATTGTTAAATCTAATCATATGATTGAATCCATAAATCAACAATAGATATAGTAGTTTTACATCATTTGAATTATTATAACTATCTCTCATTTTCCAATAGCCATCTTTATTGTACTTTGCATAATATGTTTTTACATATTTCTTTTTTAGTTCTTCTGGAGCTGTTATTCCAATGAAAGAACATGATAAATTGTAATCTTTTATTATATCAATTAATTCTTCTATGAAAATCTCTTTATTGTCTTTATAACTATAAAAAAGCTTATGTAAATCTACTATATTGGCTTCTAAATCATTGACTATGTACCTATTTGCATTTGTATTTAGAAATACACTTCCTCCACCTAGAAATGGTTCAATAAAAGTATTTATATCATCAGGAAAAAGTCTCTCTATTTGGGCCATTAATTTGTATTTATCCCCAACATAAAAAAATGGTGATCTTATAATTTTTGTCATACTATTTAGCCTCCACTACATATACAAATTCTTTATGATCTTTAAACTCTGTTTTCCCAGCATTAAAAAAGTTATGCTTAATAGCAAATTTTTTTAATAGTCCCTTTTTATTTAATATTCCTTCCAGTTCTTCTATTTCTATTTTATTTCTGGAAGAATTACTTTTTGAATTGTAAGTATTGTTGTATGTTACTACAACATATTTACTATCTAGTTTTGATATCAAGTCCTCAAATACGGCTCCTGCTGCTATTCTGCAGTAATCGCTCATATTATCAGGCTCTGGCTTCATAGCTACACCATGTAACTCTGGTTTGTCCCATTTAGCTATATTCTCTAAGACGTGATAAAACCTTGAGTATTGTCTGCTATTATATGGAGGGTCTACAAAAGCTATGTCAATATTTTTTATCTTGCTAACTAAGTCATTAGAATCTTCTCTGTAAATTTGTATGCTTTTTCCTCTAGTTTCAATTGGCTCTATTAATTGATACTTAAACAAATCATCAATCATTTCTATTTTTCTATAAGCATCATAATGGCCTACTGTATTAGAAATTTTGTCAACTGAATAAATTAATGAGCTTAACAAAACATTAAATTCTTTAACCGTAATTTTACTATTAGAATATAAATTATCTATTTCTTGTCTTATCTCACCAATTGTAAAGGCATCACTTTTACTAAAGTATTTGTCTCCAAAGTTTATACTGCAATAATTCTCTTGCACCAAATTATATTTATATGTGGTGTTAAACATATCCGCCAGTTTATTTAATTTCTTCATATTTACACCATTACTATCAAAGAAAGCTTTGTATATTATTTCATTGGAGTATAAAAAGTCATTAATAATTAGGGTATCAACATGTGGAATCATTTTTTCTGTCATTATACCCGTACCACCAAAAACGTCAAAAAAATTGTCTCCCCCACAATTTTCTAATACAAGTTTTACAATTTCATCACTTATTTTATATTTGCTACCTACGTATCTTCTGTTATGTATATTAAATCTGGTCATTAAGCTCCATTCCCACTTTCTTCATAGTTTGAAAAAACATCATTGTTTTATTAGTTAATTTATAGCTACCTTTTACCTGATAATTATTATCTAAGTATCCAAGACTTTGTAAGTCATTAATTATTCTATTAACCTTGCCTTTCCCAAAATGCAAATTCTTAGCTATTATTTCTTGGGTCACTAAAACTATTATATCCCCAGATACTTCAAGCTTGTTTTCATATAAATATTTTAATAATCTGTAGTTATGATTCAAAAAAAACTCCATTACTTTCACCTAGTATTAGTATTGTTTTAGTACCAATCGCCATCCTTGCTCAACTATAATTATATAATATATAATAAGAATTGTACAGACGTTTTTAAGAGGTGGCAAGCTAATGAAATTTATACAGTATAAATTACCAATGGATAATAGAGAATATATTTATTATGAATGTAAACTAAATCTAAGAAATGATTTATTTATACAAGAGATAATAGAGGCTTCAAAGCAAGAAGCCTCTAGATATAATGGAAAACAAGCAAATAAAAGTGATAAGAGGAGATCCTTAAGGACTTTAAATTCAGATGTTTTTGTTGGATTACTAACAGAGTATATTTGGGAGTATTTCTTAAACAAACTAATAAAAGTAGAAGGTTCTAGTTTTGTTTCTAGAACAAATTATAATCCTAAAGAAGAACAAATCGATTTGATTATTTATAATAATCATACTATTGAAGTCAGATCATCTAATGTTAGAAATGGAATTCCTTTTGGAATTAATAATTTTGATATTCTTGGTCCATATACTAATATGTATAAGCCTAAGGAAGAATTCAAAAGTTTTTATCTAAGAACTCTATACACCCTCACAACTGAAAAGATTCTATTTGATTTGCAAAATGGCAGACCTGTTTCTATATATCTAATGGGTGGAGCTACAAGATCAATGATGGAAGATGATAAAGTGATTGTATATAAAGACTTAAAACCTAACAATGATAAAGAAGGATACAAAAGTAGATATAGATGTATACCTATAAAAAACGGACTTGATGCTAAAGAAATTGTTTTAGAATTAAGGATACTTAAGAGACTGTGAAATAGTTTAGCAAAATCCTCCCAGTTAAGTTATTTTTTTCACCTTAACCAGGAGGATTTTCATACACAAACTATTTCACTGTCTTATACATAATTTATCGGAATCTTCCCAGACACTTAATTTTTACTATTTTTCCATTGTTATGGTTACGGTCTTGCTTGGTCCATCCCAATTAACTTCTAAATCAAGGCTTTCTGCTATAAACCTTAACGGCAACATGGTTCTATCCCTATCTGAAATATATGGTGCTACATCTGTTTCCTTATTTTTACCATTTACTTTCGCAATCTTATCGCCAATCCAAAGTTGAATGTCATCTTCATTCAAATAGATACTAACTCTTTTATCAGATTCTCTCCATCTTACTTCTCCACCCATAGCTTCAACAACTGCTCTTATTGGAAGAAATGTCCTGCCATTATTAATAACCACTGCTGTGCCTCTGCCCGGATCTATTTCTTCCCTATTGCCATTTATATACATATATTTGCTTCCTACTTCTATAACAATTTTCCTAATATTATCCCCTGACTTAAGTGATACTTCATTTGAAGGATCTCCAAGAGTACTATCCCTATATACTGGCTTTAATATATAATAGTAGTTTGTGTTTCTTTCAACATTTTTATCATAATAAGAAGTCCCTTCTACAGGAAAATCAGTTATGGGAGTTGTTGACTGCTTTCCTGAAGCTTTTGATCTATAAAGATAGTAACCGATTATGTTCCTAGAATCATGTGGTTTATCCCATGATAGATAAACACCCTTTTCTGCGCTTCTTGCTTTTAGGTTAATCTTAGAAATCAATTTTGCAGCTAGCTCATTGGATAAAAGCCCTAAGGAATTATCCTTATATACTACTCTTAGTATATAATAATAAGTGGTTCCCCTATTTACATTTTTATCTGTGTATGAATTACCTTCTATAGGAAAATCTGTAATAGGAGTTGTGTCCTGTTTACCTGAAGCTGTTCCTCTATAAAGATTATATCCTATAATATTCTTCATATTACCTGGCTTATTCCATGTGAAAGTTATACCATTCGCATCAGACTTAGCAGTTAATAGGACCTTATCAGCTCTTGCCTTTTCCACCTTTATAAATTCAAAGGTTTCCCAATCTCCAATTTTATCTCTATTAGCAACTACTTCTTTTCCTCCACCATCTTCAGCACAAATGTATTTACCATCATGGATTTTAAAAGCTACCTTATTATTTTTTAGTATTACTAATTGAAATGTCTCTCTTCTTCCAATTTCATTACTGTCTGCATATACACTATTTCCATCCTTTGATACTCTAATATAATCTCCATTGTTGCTTTTTAATGCGAATTTTCCTCTCCCTAAATCAACAACTTGAAATGTTTCCCAATCCCCTATTTTATCCCTAGTAGCATTTACAACGTCGCCTCCACCATCTTCAGCACACAAGTATTTTCCATTTATTGTTTTTATAGCTATCAGGTTTTTGCCTTCATCATCACCATAGCCATATTTTGGGAATGTCATCATTGATGTAATAATCATTATTATCAATAGACATACAATTGTTTTTCTGGACCTTGCTTCTATCTTCACTTCTAGCCCTCCTTTTTTTAGGCTGGTTTTTTATTAATTTGCTTATATTGTATATGTACATTCTTAAACTTACTTTATTCTTAATAAGCAAAACTGTAATCAAATTGTAAAAGAAATGATATATATATATCAATTTGTTTACAGTTTGATTAAGGATCATTCTAGAGGATATATTTTAATAGTTTTGTCTGCCCTGATTCATAGACCCATAGTAGGCCATCACTAATGCCAATACTGTTACCTATTATGTTTTGAAAAAGACATTTTTGACTATTGTTCATAATTCTAATTCGTCTTATTATTGATATGATAGATTGACAATTATTATACAATGCAATTTAGGCAATTGTTAGGGGAAATGATTGTTGTAATTTGTCGACATTGATAGATTCATAGCATTTCAATTAATAAAAATACTATTTTGAGGGGGATTATTTTGAGAGGATTTGCAATGAAGAAAATTGGGGAAATTGGTTGGGTAGAGAAGGATGTCCAAAAATGTGGGCCCCTAGATGCAATTTGTCGTCCATTAGCATTGGCTCCATGTACATCAGATATTCATACTGTATATGAAGGTGCAGTTGGGGAACGTACAGATATGATTCTTGGTCATGAAGCAGTTGGTCAAGTCGTAGAAGTTGGATCATTAGTTAAAGACTTTAAACCAGGAGATAAAGTTATTGTTCCTGCTATTACACCTGATTGGGGTTCTTTAGAAGCACAACGTGGTTTTGCAATGCATTCAAACGGACCTCTTGGTGGTTGGAAGTTTTCAAACTTTAAAGATGGTGTATTTGCTGAATTATTCCATGTAAATGAAGCAGATGCAAACCTAGCATTTTTACCAAAGGGTATGGACCCAGCAGAGGCATCAATGATATCTGATATGGTACCTACTGGTTTTCATGGTGTAGAAAATGCTGAAGTTGCTTTTGGAGAAGATGTATTGGTTATAGGTATTGGTCCTGTTGGTCTTATGGCTGTAAAGGGAACATCTCTAAGAGGTGCTGCAAGAATACTAGCTGTTGGAACTAGACCTAATTGTGTTGCTCTTGCAAAAGAATATGGTGCAACTGATATTATTAGTTACAAAGATGGTCCTATTGATCAACAAGTTAGAGAACTAACAAATGGTAAAGGCGTTGACAAAGTTATAATTGCAGGTGGAACTGTTGATACTTTTGCTGAAGCAGTTAAATGCGTAAAACCAGGCGGAATAGTATCTAATGTTAACTATCTTGGTAGTGGTGAATTTATAAAGATTCCTAGAATTGAATGGATAGTAGGAATGGGACATATTAGAATAGTTGGCGGATTAATGCCTTCAGGCCGTATGCGTACTGAACGCCTTGCAAATCTAATGATGAATGGTAGAATTGATGTTTCTGGTATGTTAACTCATAAATTTGAAGGCTTAGATAGTGTTGAAGAAGGTATACAACTAATGAGAGAAAAACCAAAAGATTTAATAAAACCAGTAATTACTATAAATTATTAGTAATGCCAAGTTTATATCTCTTAACTATTATTAATCCTATAAAGGGATATGGCAGTTCCTCTAATAGTAATAGCTAAGATATTAGTAGAACTGTGATCTATTTCTTACTAAGAAAAAATGGAACGATTTTGATAACAAAATAGATTTATTAGATAAAGTAGAGTATTATTCAAATGAGACCCCAGTTCTATAAACTGGGGTCTTGTTATATCTATTATCCAACTGGATTTGTAAAAGAGCAAGGAACTTCTACAAGACATTTACCACAGACTTGAGATTCTCCGCCTAAGCCATTATGAATCTCATCATTTTCCTCACAGATTTCAAAACACTTAAATCTATTAAAATTATCTGTAAATAAGGCATCGTTTACACATTTATCCACGCATATTTCACAAGAGCCATCGTACTTATATAGACAATACTCCTTCTCTGGTCTTTTTGTTGCTTTTAGTTCAATATTTGTTACTACATTTCCTAATCGACCACAGCATCCACTCTTGGTAATTAACATATTATTTAAACCAAATGTACCTAGACCAGCTACATATGCTACATGTCTATTAGACCATACGCTAGTAAGTTTTTCATAATCCATATTTAAGCTTGGTTTCAATTTAGCAGCCTTGTATCCCATGTCTACTATGGATTTAATTAGATAATCATTTAGGCTTGCAATCATTTTATTTGTCTCTATATACGCCCTTGCCCATTCTGCAGAACTATTTCTTCCATCTTTATTGGATTTTGGAATTGATTCTTTAAATGGCAGAAAATATGTAATAACTGAATTTGCACCTTCTAAAACATCCTCTGGAAGCAAATGATTGGGATTTGCAAATTCCTTAAGCTTCAAAAATAATGGATCCTTTGCATAAGCAAATGCTATTAGAGGTTTTTCCCATCTAGCCATTAAATCTGGATTTTCCATATATTTTTCCACATAATCATAAATAATTTCTTCAATTACCTTTTTCATCAAATCTGTCCCCTTTAAGTAACTAGTTCTTTCTTAAAGGCAATTTATCGTAATAGATATATTGCCTTGAAGCTTTTATTGTATTTTGCCACGGCCAAGAATTAGTATAGTGCTTACTATTTGTCCATCAGATACCAAATATGCCTCATCGTAAAGGTTGCAAACAGGACAAATATGATTTGGTATGATTTCTATTTTATCTCCTATTTCCAGCTTATCGTGTAGTTTATTATCATAGATTATAGTGTGCTCGTCGTACACATTGTTAACATAAACTCCATCCGAACCTTTTATAAATCCTTTACCTTCTGTATGAGTAAGACCTACTGGACGTGATTGAGCTGTTAATGCTTTTGCACCAGCATCACCTATTATTCTTTCATCTGTTGGTTTACTTATAATAGTGGTTAAAACTGTTGCAGCACATCTTTCATAAGTCCCAATGGCATTAGCTTGACCAACATCCATAAGAATATATGTCCCTGGTCTAAATTCAGTAATACCTTCAAGTGTTTTGTCTCCATGCATAGCAGAAGGAGTTGAGCCTATACTTACAACTTCGCATTTAAATCCATTATCTTCTGCAAGTTTAGCAAAGGCTAGTGTTCTTTCTTGAGATTCTATAAATATCCTTTTACACTCTTCTACATTCTCTTGTCCATAACTATGCCCTTCATGTGAAAATACTCCTTTGAAATGAATATTATGAGCTTCTTTTAAAGCATTAATAATATCTAAAAATGTTTCTTCTTCAATTACACCAGAACGATTTTCTCCTGTTTCAATCTCTACTAAAACATTTGCCTTATTAATTGCACCTTCAAATACTTTATCTATTTGTTTAACTGCAAAAACACTATCAAGCCCAAAGGAGATATTAATCGTTTCTGATAGATTTCTAATCCGTCTAATCTTGCTTTCTCCAATTATCTCATTTGCTATAAAAATATCAGTAAGTCCATCTTCAGCCATAACCTCTGCTTCACCAACTTTTGCTACTGTAATACCTACTGCTCCAGCCTTCATTTGAAGCTTAGCTAGTTCAGGCATTTTATGTGTCTTTGTATGAGGCCGTAAATTAATTCCCCAACTATTCACCTTATCTTGCATGTATTGTATATTGGACTCCATTATTTTTTTGTCAATTAATAATGCGGGAGTATCGATTTGTTGATATTTACTTTTTACCATAGCTTACACCTCTTTTTTAATGGTCTGACTTTAAACCAGCTCCAGTCATTGGAATTATACTATCTTTTTTTCTACCATTAATTTCACAATACTTTAAATAGGCTGCATAATTTGCTGCAGTAGTATGCTCACAATATATACCCTTTCTAGCTAATTCAAGTCTTGCATCTAAAATTTTGTCTTCAGGTGCCGTTATAACCTCTATATTATACTTATAGATATACTCTAGTATTTCTTCTCCACGCATAGGCACTCCAATGGAAATTCCTTCAGCTAATGTTGGTTGAACTTGTACCTTAACAGGCTGTTTTTCACCTTTTAAAGCAGCTTCGTATATTGGTGGGCAGTTTTCACTTTGAATAGCTATAATTTGAGGCATTATATCTATTACACCACTTTCTAATAGCTCTTCTAATCCTTTGACTATACCAATAAATAAAGTTCCATTGCCTACTGGTACAAAGATATTTTCAGGTATCCTATGAAGTTGCTCATAGATTTCATAAATATATGTTTTTGTTCCTTCATAAAAAAATGGATTGTATACATGATTTGCATAATATTTACCTTCTGAATCCACTTTAGCTCTGCATACATCTGCACAATGGTCCCTAGAGCCAGGTACTACATTTACTTGTGCTCCATGGGCTTTAATCATGTCAATTTTCTTAGGTGAAGTTCCTTCTGGGACGAAAATCTCACATTCAATTCCTCCCTTTGCACTATATGCTGCAACACTATTTCCTGCATTACCACTACTATCCTGAACTACTGAATCAACTCCAATTGCTTTACAATGAGCCATTAATACAGCAGCTCCTCTATCCTTATAAGACAAAGTTGGCATAAAATAATCCATTTTAAGTAGCAGATCTTCGTCAAACTTAACTATAGGGGTCATACCTTCTCCTAAGGTAATACTTTCCCATTCATCACCTTCTAAAGCCATAAATCTTCTGTACCTAAATATTCCCCATGTGTCTTTATCTATTTTGTTTAAATCAAATTTTGGTGGTTTATAATCAAGTTTCCAAAGTCCACCACACTGACATTTTGGTTCTCTTGTACTTATATCAACTTTATGTTCACATTTAGAGCATACAAATTTCACATCTACTCCTCCTTTAAAGCTCAGCTATAGCTTCTACTTCTGCTAAACATCCGAAGTGTAATTCCGGTACAGGTACAACGATTCTTGAAGGTTTATGTTCGCCGAAAAACTCTGCATAGACTTCATTTACAGCGTCCCAATAATTAATATCAGTAATGTAAATTCTACATTGAACAACAGAATTACGATTTAATCCAGCTTCTTTTAATACTCTTTCTACATTTAAAAGCGCTTGTTTTAAATGTTCTTCTATTCCTCCATTTGGAACTATTCTAGTATCTGGATCAATAGAAATCTGACCTGATATATACAAGATTCCATTTGAGATTACTCCCGGTGAATAATGCCCTTTATTTTCACTATCATATTTGGGATAAATCATCTTCATATTAGTACCCTCCTATTCTTATTTCCTTCAATTTAAAAATATAATATTTTACATATGAAGTCAAGCAAAATAGAGGATATAAAGCTGGCAAATATTTTAGTCAAATGTTAATAAATTTAGATAGATAATGTAAAAACACTAGGGCAACTTGACCCTAGTGTTTTGCTTTAATATATTATCTTTAAGCCATTTGACACTTCTTCTACTCCGGCTTTTAATACTTCTTCAATAAAGCTTGCTGGTACATAAGTTTTAGAATCAATTAACTCTGGTGTAGTGCCTAATTTAATAAGCATTTTTGCAAAACTGTAATTATCTTGACCTATGGTCACTGCAGTCCATTGAGGACCTCTTACTAATTCAGCAGTTTTTGTTTCTTGATTCCAAGATACTTCATATCCAAGACTTTCTCCAACCAATCTTAATGGTATCATTTGAACCCCATTGATTTCTTTAATAAATCCAGATTCTAAAATGAATTCATTATCTACTTGTTCTTCAATTACTTGGTCTTCCTTTTCAGGTATTACTACAATCTTCTTTGGAGAAGTTTGACCTGGATAGCTCATTAATACTATATCGAAGAAAGCAATTAGATTCCTATTTGGCAAATCTTCAATTGTTAACTCATTTCCATCTTTATCAATAATAAGAGTCTCATCATATGGTTTAATTATCATATCACCTTCAGCATTTAACAAGTCTTCATTAAACTTAGAAACCATAACTCCTTGATCTTCTTCACTATCATTAATTATTACAACATCTACTCCTAAGATTGAAGGATAGCTTTCAAGCATAATAGTATCCTTATGATAAAAAATTGTAACTTCCATACCTTCTTCTAAATCATCACCAACAACAAAATCTAAAGTCTTGTCGCTTAATATTATTGCATCATCTATATGTGCTTTCATAGCGTCAAGGCCTTCAGTATTATCATTTTTGACTACTATTGAAAGTAAACCATTTTCATTATTTACTTTTTCAATTTTTCCTTTAAATTGAATATATTCCATTATCATAGCCTCTTGTCCAGGTAAACTTATTGACGAATCAATTGGAGTAATGATTGTATCTATTTCCTCTGCTTTAATGACTATAGGACTAAATGCTATACATGTAGCTAATGATAATGCCATGACTTTTTTCATATTCATAATCTCCCTCCTAAAATAATCTATGACATTAGTATACCAAATCCCTATTAATAAGGGGTTACATAAAAGTTACAAGCTTAATCTTTGCATATAAAAATCCCTCACAACTGCCAAGTTTATATATTCCTTAGCTTTAGAGGGATTTTGTTTTTGCTCTATTATTCATTTTTTTGGATTATTTTACTTTGGATTTTATTACATCATAACCCATTTTACTAATTGCGCCTTCTATATCATCGATTGAAAGCTTCTCTTCATCGAAATCTAGTTTTACCTTACTTGAGTTAAATGATACTTTTACTGTTTCTTTGTCTATGCCTTCTAAATTATTTACTGCACCTTCAATTTTTAGCATACATGATGGACATGTTAAAGTTTCTAATTGGATTGTTGCTGATTTCATATTATGATCTCCTCCTATTAATTTATTGTCTTTATTTATTCTTTTTCTCTGCCTAATTATATACTACCCTATTTTACTCTATAAATCTTTGATTTAAGTCAAATTATCATTTCAATTTGTATTTTAATAACCTCATACCGTTTAAGATAACTACTAAAATGCTAGCTTCGTGAACTAACATACCTATTGACATATTCATCCACTCACTGAATAACACGCTAACTAATAAGACTAAAACAACTCCAACTGCAATTATAATATTTTGTTTCATGTTTCTTGCTGTGGCTTTTGTTAATCCTAAAGCATGAGGTAAACGACTAAAATCTGAATTCATCAATACAACATCTGATGTTTCTATTGCTACGTCTGTACCACTTCCCATAGCTATACCTATATTTGCTAAAGCCAATGAAGGACTATCATTAACCCCATCTCCAACGAATGCTACTATTTGGCCTTCTTCTTCAATTAATCTCTTAATATACGCTTGCTTGTCCTCTGGTAACATATTTCCATGAGCTTCATTTAATCCCAGCTCACGACTAACTAGGTCTACAGTTCCTTGATTGTCACCTGAAAGCATGACAAGATTTTTTACTCCTAATTTTCTTAACTTTTGTAAATCTTCTTTAACACCTGGGCGTATTTGGTCACGTACTCCCATTAATACTTTCAATTCTCCGTCTACAGAAGTTATTACGAGGGAGTTTCCATTCTTTTCAAAACGCTCTATATCAGCTTTTGCTTTATCATTAATTTTAACATTTTCTCTTTCCATTAGGGCTACATTACCTACAGCTATTCTGTGTCCATTTACACCTGCGACAATTCCTCCGCCTTTTACTACTTCTGTATTTTCAACTGTTGAGAATGTTGTTTCTCCTATGTTTTCTAATACTGCTTTTGCTAATGGGTGATCCGATTCCCGTTCAACACTTGCAAGGTAACCTAATACTTCATCACTATTGTCTCCATAATATTCTGTTTCTGCAACTGTTGGATTTCCCACAGTCAGTGTACCTGTTTTATCAAATACCATTGTGTCTAATCTACTAAAATCACTTATTACTTCACTACCTTTTAAAAGAACCCCATGACTTGCTCCATTTCCTATTCCTGATACGTTTGACACTGGTACTCCAATAACTAAAGCACCAGGGCAACCTAGTACTAGTATTGTGATTGCTAGTTCTATGTCTTTAGAGATTACCCATACTATAAACGCTATAACTAAAACTGCTGGTGTATACCATTTTGAGAATCTGTCTATAAATCTTTCTGCTTCTGATTTTGAGTCTTGAGCTTCTTCTACTAGTTCTATGATTTTACCAAATGTTGTGTCTTCTCCTACTCGGTCTGCAACTATTTGAATTGTTCCATTGTCTAAGATTGTTCCTGCAAACACATTTGATCCCTTTTCCTTGCCAACTGGAATTGATTCCCCTGTTATGCTTGCTTCATTGATGCTGCCTTCTCCAGTTAAAACTGTACCATCTACAGGAACTTTTGCACCTGTTTTTACTAGTAGAATATCACCTTCGTCTACTTCATCTACTTCTACTTCTTCAAACTCACCATTTTCCATTTGTTTTAGGGCACTTTCTGGTGCCATTTCTGTTAGTTCTTTTATGGCTAACCGTGTTTTATTAAGTGTACGTTGCTCTAAATAAGCACCAAATAAGAATAGGAAGGTAACGACAGCTGATTCTTCATAATCTTGAATCAAAAATGCACCAATAACTGCGATTGAAACTAATACATCAATGCTCACTACTTTTACTCGTAAGGCTTGATAAGCTTGAATAAGAATTGGTAATGTGCCTAAGACTGAAGCTATAATCAATGCCCCTATAACTATTTGCATATTCTCTGTTGTCCACTCAGTAATAAAAGCAATGGCTATTAAAACACCACTAATTAATGCAATATGATTTTTATGACTTAAAATATGTCTTTGCATATCTACTCCTCCAATTCATTTTTCTGCCTATTAAGCGTGATATGCTTTATCAACCTCTGATAGCATATTATATACTGCTTCATAGCTTTCACATACATCTCCTGGTACTGTATAATTATCTGTTATTTCACGTAATTGTTTAAATTCATTTTCTAATTCTGGTTTTTCAGATTCTGCTTTTTTTACTTTTGCATTTATTTCATCAAATATTTTGTGTACATCGTGGAATTCTGGATGATGCTCCCCATGAACCCTTGCAACAACTGGTACAAATTGCTCTAATCTTTTAAAATTGCGTTTTTTTGCTTCTTCAAAGTTTTTCATAATATAATACTCCCTTTCATCTATAATTTTTATTGGTCTATTTGTTAAGCTTAAATACATTCTAGCATGGAGTTTATTTAAAGTATTTGACTTAAATCAAATTTTAAAAGTTTTTAAAAAAGATTTACTTTTATTATGTTTTCCTATTTTATGCATACTTACCCAATATATACGACTACCTACTATGAAAAATCAATTAAATCATTTGTATTAACTCATTTTTTAAGATATAATAATTGGAAATAAGGAATTTACAAATTAAAAAAATGGGTAATATAAAATTAAGAAAATAAATCTAAGGGGAGAGTCAAATGAGTAAATATATAATCCTTTACAGACATGGACTGGCAGAAGAAAAATCTAATGTTGAAGATGATATGTTAAGATCATTATCTGTTAGGGGAAAAAGCGTATTGAAGAAAAGTGTTTCCGGATTTAAAACTATGCTAGGAAGACATAGACATGTTATCATATACACTAGTCCTAAGCAAAGATCCATACAAACAGCAGAAATGTTAGCGGAAGAACTTCATACAGGCCAACCAGTAACTCTTGATTTCCTTGCTGCTGGAGGAAACATTAAACTACTAAAAGGTCTATTAGAAGATGCTAAAACTGACACTATAGCAATTTTAGTTGGTCATCAACCTTATCTATCTGTTTGGAGTCAAGAAATATCAGGCTTTTACTTACCATTTAAAAAAGGAACTGCAGCATGTTACAAATATCCTGATGAAATTACAGAAGAAAAGGCAGAACTTAGATGGTATCTGCAATCAAGAGACTTTATAAAAATAAAAGATAAATAATACAAAAAACCAATCCTATGAATTTTTATTCATAGGATTGGTTTTTTTAAACAGTATGCTAATTAACCAACAATCACTGGTCCTATAAATGCCCAAATGATTACCCATGCAAATAACGCTGCAGCACCTATCCAACATCCTTTTAATACTTCTTTCATATTATCACAACGAGCTATACCAAGCTGTCCTGCAAGATTTGAAGTCGGATACAATGAACCAGTAATTCTTGTTGCTGCGATTAAAGCAGTTGCCCATACTTGCATAGGAAGATTTACTGCGTTTACTAAGCTTATAAACATTTCATGTACAATTGTAAGCTCTGCAACAGCAGCAGCCTCTATACCAAAGCCACCTACAATGGATGCAAGTATTAAAACAGCAGCCTTTCCACTACCAGACACTAATCCTGTTAACAAGTCACCTAATGCATCAAAACCGCCACCTAAGTCAATCATTACAAACATTACTTCGAAGAATATGAATATAAGGAACATGTTTGTCATCTTAGAAGCGCCATCTACAAAAGTGTCTAAGGCTTCATCTATTTCCATTCTACTACTTATTATCAATACTAAAGCTAATACAAGCATTACAAGAATTGCATAATTAGTACCAAGACCTACTATAACTCCATAGGCAACTAACAATATAAATGCAATTAAAAATAATATTGTTGTTCGCTTTTCCGTAGGTGTAATTTCCATCTTGTTAATATCTACCATGTCATCTGTTATTTCATATGATTCTATTCCTCCAAGCTTCTTTTGGATTCTTTTTACTGCAAATATAGTAGCCACTAACCATACTATGGTAAAAGGTATTGCAGCCCACAACATTAATTGACCATATGATAGTCCAGTTATTCCCATAGTAGTTAATGTAACTCCAGTCAAAGGTCCTACTATTAGCCCAACTTCACCTGCTGTTTTTAATAGCAGTGCTACACTACTAGGTGTTAATCCTACAGAAGCAACCACAGGAATGAGGACTGGAGCAATTATAGCGTTCCCCCCAGCTAATGTTCCTAAAAGTCCACATATTATTATTGAGGATACTATGGTTGCTAATATTCCTTTAAATTCAGTATTTACTCCTATACCTTTTACTATCCAGTATACTAGAGTATGTGTTACTTTAGTCTTATTCATTAGATAGCCTAAACCACTTCCAAACATTATTATGATACCGATTATTGCTAAGAATGAACCTAAGGATGATGCGAAAATACCGGCAAGACTTGATAAGTTTTGCCCTGTAAGGACTACTCCAACCAGTATACCTACTACTAAACCAGCAAGATTTGACTTGTTTCTGAATACCATTATCAAATACGCCAATAATGGTAGTAATGCAAGCAATGATGGAGTCGAATTAATAAGCGCCCAGTTACCTAATTCTAATTCCATTAAAAAACCCCCCTTTTAGTTAGTATTCAAAGAAATCTTACCTGCTCTGTTTTCTGTCTGTTCTCCATTTATTATTGAAGCAACACCTCCTACAAATACATGATAAATTCCTTTTGGCTTCATAGTTGGATTCATGTAGGTTGCTAAATCTTCAATTTCTTCAGCATCAAATACAGTAATATCTGCAATGTTTCCAATTTTTAAGATCCCACGGTCACTAAGATTGATTATACTTGCTGGAAGTCCTGTCATCTTATAAACCGCGTCTTCTATTGACATAAGATTATGTTCACGAACTATCTGTAAAAACCTTGGAAAAGTCCCGAAGCTTCTTGGATGTGGATCGAAATCCATTTGGTAATTAAAATCACAGCCATCACTTCCAATGGTGATATTCATATCTTTCATTATGTTTAATATATCACCCATATCCAATGAATGATAAATTCCAAGTGCTCCTCCTTGACATTCAACGAGTAC
The DNA here is from genome assembly GCA_028708575.1 of Tissierellia bacterium. Taxonomy (GTDB): domain Bacteria; phylum Bacillota; class Clostridia; order Tissierellales; family Tissierellaceae; genus UBA3583. Next base: position 5,256 of record JAQVYQ010000025.1, on the reverse strand, counting down.
TTTAACAACGGCTTCTTCAGGAGGTAAATTATATATTTGTGCAACCTCTTCCATGGTCTTGCCATCAAATTCCGGTATATAGCCTAGAGTCGATGAAATAGTAACACAATTTGCCCCTCCACGCTTTTCCATTTCAGTTTTTATATCTTCAAGAAGTCTAACTTCCTTTTGTTTTAATCTTTCAAGCATTTTTGCATTTCCACCATCTTGAGCCCACCCTGGAACTAAGGCTGCAATTCCAGTTGCAGTAGCTTCGTATGGATATTGATCACATGTAATTGTACAGCCTCTTTGCCTTGCTGATTCAATATTATCTAAGAGTATTTGTGAGTTGCCCCATTGGGTTTTTCCGATTAGCTTCAAATGTGATATGTGTAGATGAACACCTGATAATTCAGCTATTTGTAACATTTCATCTACTGCCTCAACAACCTTGTCACTTTCATTTCTCATATGAACTGTAAGTATCCCCTTATTATCCCTAATTACTTTAGAAAGCTCCACAAGTTCATTAAGTCTTCCGTAGCTACTAGGTGGGTATATAAGTCCTAAAGACATGCCATATGCACCATTTTTTAGCTCAAATTCCAAAAGATCTTTCATTCTTTGTAACTCTTCTGCTGTAGCTTCCCTATCATCAAATCCAACTACAACTCCTCTTAAAGTACCATGTCCAATAAGGGTTCCAATATTTACTGGAAAAGAATGCTTCTTTGTTTCCTCTGCATAATCAATAATATTGTTAATTCTTAACGACGAATCCTTTGGGATAATTTCAACTGTTCTAGTAAAGTATTTAAGTATTTCATCTCTACTTTCATCATTGGCAGGAAATAGTGATATACCACAATTTCCAGCTATTTCTGTTGTTACACCTTGATGTATCATACTTTGTGGCTCTACATCGTTTAAAGGAACTGCATCTGAATGCTGATGTAAGTCTATGAAACCAGGTGATATTACTTTTCCCTTGCAGTCAATAACCTTGTTAGCATCATAATCCCCTTCTGTTATTATTTCTGCAATTCTTCCATCTTTGATACATATACTCCCCAAATATGGTTTTTTACTTGTGCCATCTACTATCAAACCATTTTTCAACACTAAATCATACACACTCATCACCCCTTTAAATAATATTAAAAACTTTTCTAATATAGTACTTTGACACTTTCCCCCTTTCTTCATATTAACCTTGTTTTTTAAATATAAAATATTATGAATAGCTTAGGCGAACGTTTGCATAATTATGAGTTCTACCGTGTAAGAAATTTGTTATAGTTTAATCTTTATATATTGAAAATTAGTAAAACTTTTCTTTTAATTCACTGTACTTCTTAAATGCATCTTTATAGGCTACTATTATTGCTACTTGCGAAGAGCCAAAGTATCTTCTCTTTATTTCTTCTTCAAGATCAAGAGAATACCTATCAAATTTTCTGCCTACAAAAAGACTTGCTACAAATTCACTTGTTGTTCGTATTGTTGCAGCGCATGAAAGATCAACAACTTCATCAGTTTCTGTATCTATTACAAATCCAATAAAAAATATTTTAAATATTTCTGTAATAGCATTATCCTTTGAAGTCTTACCATGACCAATTACATATACTGTACTCTTATCATACATTTATTTCACCTACGCAATCAATTTAATTCTATACTATTTATATAAAAAACAAAAAACAAGGCCATAAGAATGTAATACATATCTTATTGACCTTGTTTACGACAATGTTTACATTCATAAAGCATCTAGATAAACAAGTGTATTATAGATTTTTTGAAAATATAGTTTATTGCTACACTTAATATTATATTATCATATTTTTAATTTAAGTCAATAAAATAACTATATTAATTTGGCTTTTTCTGGTTTATTTAATAAAAAAAGAGCAAAAATAACTATGGCAATTCCTATGTAATCTATGATAATAAAACTCTCATCGAAAAATAGGACTGCTATTATAGTTGACATAACCGGTTCACTTAATGTGAGTATACTTGATCTTTGGGGTCCAATAATTTTTGAACCCTTTAAATAAGATATAAAAGGAATCAATGTCCCAAGTATAACAACATATGACAAGCCAAGAATTGTACTTGGACTATATTCAATAGGAATGCTTAATGGTCTAAAGCAAATTGTAAATCCTATACCTGCTATTAACATGGCCCATCCCATTATTAGTGATGTATCATACTTTTTTTGAAGCTGGATTGGACTTAGATTGTAATTGGTAAGTCCTATTGCAGCTAATAAGCCAAATACTAAAGCTCTTGGTGTTATTGCTAATTGGTCTATGTTTCCATGTGTAACTAACAAAAACTCACCTATTAAGGCAAATATCAATGCAAAGCTAATATTTTTTGTAGGTGATTTTTTAGCGCGTATAGAAGTGATTATAACTATAAAAAAAGGTCCCATTGATTGAATAATTGTTGTTGTGGCTGCATTAGAGTATTTAACTGCCACAAAATAACTATATTGCATAGTCATTAACCCGAGAAATGATAGATATAATAATCTAAGCACATCAGTTTTATCTTTAAAAATATAAAATATCTCTTGCCTTTTTTTGTAGAATTCAACTATAATCAGAATAATACCTGATAGCAAAAGCCTTAGCATAGTTATATGTTCAGGTGTAATTCCTTTATACTTAATTAAATATGAGCCAACATTCCCATTTATTGCCCAAAGAATCGGACCTATAATTACTAATAATAATCCTTGAATATATAACTTATCAGTTTCATTATTGTTATTTCCCATATGTTTATCAACCTCAGTATAATAATAAATTACCCAATGCTTATTATCAAGTTTTTATTTTTTATCATTCAAAATTTTTAATTTTAATTAGTTTAATACATAGATTTACATTGATATAACATTGTAATTTAATGTTAGCAATGTCTTCATCTACAAAAAACCTACATTTCAAAGAATTGAAGACTTTTTTAAAGCCACTAATTAAGTTATATCTTAACTAGTGGCTATTTATCACTTTGCTATTAAAACAGAAACTTCTGAAAGATGAACTACCTTATCTGAAACGCTTCCAAGCAATGTTCTTGAAAATGCGCCTAATCCTCTGCTACCCATAACTATGAGACTATACTTTTCACCCTCAGCTTCACGAATTATTTCTTCTACTGGATTACCTATTATGGTAGTAGATGATATTTCACCTGCAAAATCTTTATATGGCAAAAGTGCCTCTTCTATCATATCTTTACTGCTTTTATTACTTATTTTCATTGCCTCTTCTAAAGTGGTTCTATCAATTGTTCTAGAGTAAGAGTATGAACTTTGTGAAACTATTGGTGGTATAACATTGATAACCTTAATGATACAATCCATTTTTTCCGCAATTCCTACTGCCATATCCAATGCTCTCTTAGAAGCATCGGAACCATCAATTGGAACAAGAATTTTTTTCATATACACTCCCCCATTATTAAAACAAATTTATATGTTGAAAATTTAAATGCAATCAATTTTATTTATTTAACTATTAAAATTGAGGTTTTTATGTGATGAATTACTTTGTTTGAAACACTACCAAGTAATGTTCTTGAAAATACTCCAGCTCCTCGACTACCCATCATAACTAAATCAAATTGTTCATTTTCAGCTATTTTTATTATCTGACCTACTGCATCTCCTGTAACATTAATCGCCTTAATTTCCCCTTCATAGTCATTAAACAACTCAAGACCTTTGTCTAGGATTTCCCTTGAATTTAACACCACATTCTTATTCACCTCATCATAAAAATCCCTGTTTTGCATACTTCTTATATTTATTTCAGGATTAATAACATGAAGCAACTTTATATCTGCCTTCAATGCGCTTCCAAATTCTTTAGCTTTTATCATAGCTCTTTTTGAGTATTCAGACCCGTCAATTGCCACTAAGATTTTCATTACAAAACCTCCTTTAACTAATCTTGTATCCTTATAAAGTATATACCCATTAATTAAGGAAAATTTCAGTATGTTCTTTAGTTTATTAAATACAATTAAATTAATAACTTGCTCCTCTAGGATATCCCAATTACCCTTATATAAATATAAAAGCAATCTTAATCCTCTATTTCCAAGGGATTAAGCTTGCTTTTATAGATTGTGATAATAGGATAATTTTAAAACCATATATATATAACAATAAAATACTAATTTATAAGAACATAGAAAAAGGGGGGATCTATGTCTTATAATTTTCTTTTATTGGATTATTTATATCTTGGTTTTATTTTAATATATTTTTCACAACATAACTTTGACTTAGGTCAAAGTTTAATAAAAATTTAAAATTATTTTTCTCGTCCATATAATTTAGTTAAATCAGCTATTTTGTTTTCTAATTCATCAGTTAATAAGGCTGCAGACACTCTCCAAGTCCAATTATTTCCTAAGGTAGAAGGCTCGTTCATTCGTGATACTTCTCCTAAACCTAGCAAGTCCTGAATTTGGGCAATTGCTAAATATGCAGGGGAGCCCCAAAGCCCTCTTAACATTCCCCAATTTAAACCTTCCTCTTCATCTAATTTAAAGTACTTAATTGCGTATTCATATTCATGTTTTGAGCTTGTTTCAAACCAAGCCATAATAGGATGATTGTCATGAGTCCCTATGTATGCTACACAATTTTTATCATAATTATGAGGCAGGAAAGCACTATCTTCAGTATCAAAGGCGAATTGAAGTATTTTCATATTAGGAAATCCAGTCTCCTCTATTAGTTTCGTAAGTCCCTCTGAATTAACACCTAAATCCTCAGCTATTATATCTAGCTCACCAAGCTCTTCTTTGATTTTATTGAAAAACTTGATTCCTGGGCCTTTTACCCATTGCCCTTTTACTGCTGTATTCTCTCCGTATTTTACTTCCCAATAGGCATCAAAACCTCTAAAGTGATCTACTCTCAATGTGTCAAACAATTTAAAAGAGTGTTTAAATCTTCTTATCCACCAGCTATATCCATGATCCTCAAGAGTATCCCAATCATAAATAGGATTTCCCCACAATTGACCATCATCTGAAAATGCATCTGGTGGAACACCTGCTACAGTCTTTGGTTCTAATTCTTCATCCATGTTGAAAAATTCTGGGTTTGCAAAGCAATCAGCACTATCTCCTGCAACATATATAGGAAGATCCCCTATTATCTTTATACCCTTATTATTTGCATATGTTTTTAGTTGCAGCCATTGTTTTGTAAAATAGTATTGAGTGAAAATCCAAAAA
>JAQVYQ010000080.1 GCA_028708575.1 Tissierellia bacterium | reverse complement strand
TTTACTAATACTTCAAAATATTAGTAATGGAGAGAACTTGTAAAACATTGATAAATCTGCTATACTAATACATTCAAAGAGTAAATTGTTTGGTCGCGTGCTTAGGCATGAGGAAAGTCCGTGCTCCATAGAGCAAGATGCTGGATAACACCCAGAGGGGGCGACCCTAAGGATAGTGCAACAGAAATATACCGCCTAGCTTCATGCTAGGCAAGGATGGAAAGGCGAGGTAAGAGCTCACCAGCGTTTAGGTGACTAAATGGCTATGTAAACCCCATCTGGAGCAAGACCAAGAGGGAACTAAAAAAGGCAGTTGCTCGCTGCTGTTCCAAAGGTAGGTCGCATGAACCTATTGGCAACAATAGGTCTAGATAGATGACCATATAAACAGAACACGGCTTATAGATTTACTCTCTAAAATATTTGTCATAGAAACCCTGTATATACAGGGTTTCTTTGTGTTTTTGCATAGTAGTATGATACTAAATATAGAGATAGTTTCAGTTCTTTAGGTGAGTGGGTAGTCTAGTAAGTAAATTTTGGGTTGTAAAATTTTTAATGCATGTTAAATGTGTAACAAATAATTTCTATATATGATACAATATCTTTAAAGAAAAAACAAAGTGATGATATATTGGGAGGTAGTTTGATGAGCGAAGTATTAAAGGGTAAGCTAGTAGCAGAAAAGCTTAAAGAAGATATGAAAAATAAGATTGAGAAACTTAAAGAAATTGGAAAACATCCTAAATTAGGTATAGTGAGACTTGGAAATGATCCTAGTGATGTATCTTATGAGAAAAGCATAATTAAAAATTGTGATGCAATTGGTATTGAATCAGAAGTATTTGAAAAAGATGCTGATATGACTACTGAGGCACTTAGTCAATTTATATCTGAATTAAACGATGCTGATAGTATTTCAGCTATTATTATGTTTAGACCACTTCCTAAACATATTGATGAAGAAAGAATTAGAAATGTTATAAAGCCTTCTAAGGACGTTGATTGTATGCATCCATTAAATCTTGCAAAGATTTTTGAAGGAGATATAAGTGGATTTGCCCCTGCGACCCCAAAGGCTGCAATGGAAATATTATTATATAACAATATAGAATTGGAAGGGAAAAATGTTGTTGTTGTAAATAGATCTATGGTTGTAGGTAAACCTTTAGCTATGATGCTATTAGAAAATAATGCAACAGTAACTATCTGTCACTCTAGAACTAAGGATCTAAAAGAGATAACTAAAAAAGCTGATATTGTAATACCTGCATTAGGGAAACCAAAATTTTTCACAAAGGATTATTTCACAGAAGATTCAATAATTATTGATGTAGGAGTAAGTATGACAGAGGATGGTAAGCTTAGTGGTGATGTTGATTATGAAAACGTGGCCAACTACGTAAAGATGATTACTCCAGTGCCTGGTGGTGTAGGTAGTGTTACTACTACGATATTATTAAATCAAGTTGTCAATGCATGCGAAAATAATTAATTCTTAAAGTAGAGTCTATTTGACTCTATTTTTTTCTACAAAAATAGTCAAAATTCTTTGAAGGATAAAACATACTAGATATTGAATATTATAGGGTAAAGGAGGGATAATTTTGGGATATACTACAGAAATAAAAAGGCGAAATCTAATTGTGCATTTTTATGGAGAATTAGATCACCACATTACGGAGAAATCAAGATTATTTATAGATCAAAAATACAAAGATAATGATCTAAAGAATATCATTATTGACCTTACCCAACTAACGCTTATGGATAGTTCAGGAATTGGCCTTGTAATGGGAAGATATAAACTTGTTAATTCAAATAATGGTGAAATAGTATTGATAAGTTCTAATGTTTATATCGATAGAATTATAAAAATGTCAGGGTTATTGAAAATTATTGAAGTATATACGAAACTAGAAGATGCTTTATCAAAATTAGAGAGGTGATTATACAATGGATAAAAATTATATGAAGTTAGAATTTTTAAGTAGATCCAATAATGAGTCTTTTGCAAGAGTAGTTGTAGCTGCTTTTGCTTCACAATTAGATCCTACTTTAGTTGAGTTATCAGACATAAAGACTGCAGTATCAGAGGCTGTAACTAATGCAATCATTCATGGATATGAATTAGGTGATGGAATTATTATATTAGAAGTTACTATTGATAATAGCATTATTGAAATACAAGTTCTTGATAAGGGAAAAGGAATAACAGATGTAGAACAAGCTATGGAGCCTTTTTATACTTCTAAACCAAACTTGGAAAGATCAGGAATGGGTTTTACTGTAATGGAAACATTTATGGATGAACTAATAGTTGAAAGTACGAAAGATATAGGAACCAAAGTTATTATGAGAAAGAAAATTAATAGCTCTATAGATAAGGAGTAGGTAATATGAACTTAGGGGGAGAAGGGAATAAATTGTTATCCCACAAAGAGACTATAGAGCTGATTAAAAAGGCACAGAGCGGAGATAACAAAGCTAGAGATAAATTAGTAGAATCAAATTTGGGATTAGTTAGATCTGTGTTGAGAGGTTTTTTAAATAGGGGACATGATGTTGATGATCTTTTTCAAATTGGAAGTATAGGACTAATAAAAGCTATAGATAAATTCGATCTATCTTATGATGTAAAATTTTCAACATATGCAGTACCAATGATAATTGGTGAAATTAAAAGATTTCTTAGAGATGATGGAATAATAAAGGTTAGTAGATCTCTCAAGCAAATTGCTGGAGTGGCAAAACAAGCAGGGGAAAAGCTATATAAATTATTAGGGAGAGAGCCTACTATACAGGAAATATCAGATGAAATTGGGGTTGAAAAAGAAGAAATTGTAATGGCTCTTGAGTCATCATATCAACCAGAATATCTATATAAGATAGTTCACCAAAACGACGGTTCTCCACTTTATTTAATAGATAAAATTAGCTTAGGAGAGAACGAACCTATAGATGTATTAGACAATATTATTTTGAAAGAGGTAATAAGTCAGCTTAAACCAAGGGATAGACAAGTTATAGTCTTGAGATATTTTCAGGACAAAACCCAAGTAGAAGTTGCAAATACATTAGGCATATCACAAGTTCAAGTTTCAAGAATAGAAAAGAGAATCATAGGAGATATGAGGAAATTTCTAGCAAAGGCATGATATGCCTTTTTTTTGTATTAAATTTCGTTTATTGTAAACAATATAATTTAGGTGATGAAATTGAAAATTATTAGTCTTAAAAAGGTAGTTATACTAGGAGCAATATTATTAGTTGCTTTATCAGTAATAACCTATAATATTATGTCCAGTCACACAAATATAACTCCAAATAGTGCTACTTTAGTAAAAAGAAACTATATAGGCCTTGTTGATTATGTATAAGGAAAAAGTATTTATAGTTTTAAAAGAGAAAGCGATTTTAGACATAGAAGATTATATCTATGTTAAGGATATTGGGAAAGTATATTGTTTAGAAGAACAAATTAAATTATCTGTTGAAAATATTGAGATATATAATAGTCCTTCTATTGAAACTTGGGATTTAATTGATCCGACTCATGTGGCAGAAAAAATAATGGGAAGCGTATCTAATATAGATTTGAGTTTTCATGGAGCTTCAGATATTTTATTAGAAATTAAATCAAGAGAAAAGGAGAATAAAATAATTGAGTTTTTAAAAGTAATATTTGTTAGTGCTACTTTGTTCTTTGGAGCTGGATTAGGAATCATGTATTTTCATGAGGATGTGAATATGATAAATGCTATGGAAAAGTTATACTTTTCTTTTACAGGTATAAATGTAGAGAATCCATTAATTATGTCTATTCCTTACTGCATTGGTATTGGATTAGGGGCAATAACATTTTCCAGTAGAATCAAAAGTTCATCTAAAAGAAGAAGAATGGAACCAGACCCTATGGATATAGAATTGTATCTATATAATACTGACATGGAAGATTATATAATGAATGAATTGAGCAAAAAAAAGACAGGGAGTTAATATGAATTATATTTTGCCCATAGTATCATCTTTTAGTGGTGGTGTAGCTGCAGGAGGCGCATTTATATCTTTTGTGACTCTATTAAAAATATTTCCACGTCTAATACAATTTACGAACACTAGCAAATATCAATTGTTGTATGAATTCATCTTCATATTAAGTACAATAACATTTACTATTATTTATTTTTCTGATTTATATATAGGGTTAAATAGCTTTATAGTAATTATTGTAGGACTTTTTTTTGGTATATATTTAGGGCTGTTCTCCTCTGCCTTGGCGGAAATCCTAAATGTATTGCCAGTGATTTTAAAAAAGTTTAAAATTAAAAAAAACATGAGACTTGTATTTTATGCTTTAACATTAGGAAAAGTAGCCGGTGCCTTATACTACTTTATTTTTGGAATTGGAGGATAACATGGATAAACTTAATAAAAATGATTATAAGAAATATGTTGATAAAAAAGTACCCAAACCAACGTATCTAAGAAATATGATAATGGCATTTTTAGTAGGTGGGACATTTTGCACGATTGGGCAGATTATAACAAATATCTTGAAATCTAATGGACTTGATAAAGATATGGCCGCAGCAGGTACATCCATTTCAATGGTATTTATAGGAGCTCTTTTAACTGGATTAGGATTATATGATAAAATAGGAAAAGTTGGAGGTGCAGGTGCGGCAATACCAATAACTGGATTTGCAAATTCCATTGTAGCTCCAGCTATGGAATATAAGAGAGAAGGCTTTATATTTGGAGTTGCTGCAAAGATGTTTACAGTAGCAGGTCCTGTTTTAGTTTATGGAATTGGTAGTTCAGTAATTATAGGCTTAATAACTTTATTATTAAGGTAAGGTGATTGGATTGGCTTTAAAAAAACTAGGTGCACAAACAACAAAATTAGAAAATCCACCTTCTGTTGTAAGTTATTATTCAATAGTTGGGCCAAAAGAAGGGGAAGGGCCTCTTAAAGATTATTTCGACTTAATCTTAGAAGATGATCTATGGGGTCAAGATTCATGGGAAAAAGCAGAAAGCAAAATACAAGAAGAATGTATAAAGCTTGCTATTGATAAGGGTGGGTTATCATCAGAAGGTATAGACTATTTAATAGCTGGTGATTTAATAAACCAAATTACTCCCTCTTCATATAGTGCGAGACAATTAGCTATACCATATTATGGTGTTTTTGGAGCATGTTCTACGATGACGCAGTCTTTATCAATAGGGGCTATGTTAATAGATGGTGGTTTTGCAGATAATATAGCATGTGCAGTATCTAGCCATTTCAGCACTGCAGAAAGGCAGTTTCGTTTTCCACTCGAATATGGTAACCAAAGGAAAATGTCTGCACAATGGACAGTTACTGGAGCAGGCGCTACAATTATATCTTCATTTGGCAATGGTCCTTATATAAAACATATTACTACAGGAAAAATTATAGATCCTGGAATTACTGATGCAGCTAATATGGGGAGTGCTATGGCACCTGCAGCCATTGACACACTCATATGTCACTTCCAGGATACAGGGCTTGCTCCTTCATATTATGACTTAATTTTATCTGGAGACTTAGGCTATGTAGGAAAGGATATTGTTATTGACCTTATGAAGAAAAAAGGCTATGATTTGTCAAAGAATTATACAGACTGTGGAGTAGAAATTTTTGATAAATCAGAACAAGATACTCATGCTGGTGGAAGTGGTTGTGCATGTTCTGCCACAGTATATAATAGCTATGTATTTAAGGAAATGGCAAAGGGTAAATATACTAAAGTCTTGTTGATGTCAACAGGAGCATTGCATTCTACTATGAGTACTCAGCAAGGAGAAAGTATTCCTGGAATCGCCCATGCAGTAGCTATTGAAAATACTAAGGAATAAGGTGAATTTATGGAATATATAAAGGCTTTTATAGTTGGAGGCCTTATTTGTATAATAGGTCAAATTATATTAGACAATACTAAATTTACTCCTGCACATTTGTTGCTTACATTTCTTTTATCCGGAGTTGTTTTGGGTGCTTTAGGATTGTATCAACCATTAGTGGATTTTGCAGGAGCAGGAGCATCTATACCTATTAGTGGTTTTGGTAATAGCTTGGCTAAAGGTGCTATTAAAGGAGCAAATGAAAAAGCATTAATTGGAGCGTTTACAGGAGGTATAGAAGCAACAGGAGCTGGAGTAGCAGCTATAATATTATTTGGATACACTATGGCTGTAATATTTAATCCTAAAACAAAGGACTAAGGTTAGATTTAAACTGACCCGTAAAAGTTATACCTAAAATTTAACTTTTACGGGTTGTCTTAATCTATGCCTTAGTCCTTTTTTAATTAAAATTTCAATAATTGAATTGAGGTTCTAGGGGAACAATTTCTTCATTATCCCCATTATCTATATGGTTATTATCTAGATTTCCATTTCCATTACTATTATTGTTTCCGTTATTATCATTATTATTGAACCATTGGTTAAACCAATCTTCTAATGGGTCAAGAGGAATTACTGTTGTTTCGT
>JAQVYQ010000079.1 GCA_028708575.1 Tissierellia bacterium | reverse complement strand
CGATGAACAAATTTAGTTAACTAAATTTGTTTGTTGAATTATGCGGACCAAAAGTAAAATTAAATTCTAAGCTTGCTTACACAAACCATGGTACTCAATAAGAGTATATTTCACTAGGGCTCAACAATATTGTATCATTTTTTACATTTTATTGCCAGATATACTAAAGAATTTATCAAAAAACTCTATTAATCTATCAATGACTTTATTCTTTTTACTTAATCTTGCTTGATCTTTAGTAAACATAGACATTGGTGGTAACATTGATGATATTTCAGTACCATCAGTTTCTACACTTCCTTTTTCAAATGATCTTTTTATAAACTTATAAGTTTCATCTGAATTTAAATTTTCATCTTCAATAATCTTATCTAATTCTTCTTTTCTTTTACTATTCATAAAGTTTTCAAAATCTGCATAAACATCTGAACCATCATTTAACGAATTAATAAAGTCCATGATTAAATCTTTCTTATTTCTTAAGTCTGGACTAGACATAATAGCTTTATCAATAGTTATCAACACTTCTTTATCTTGCATATTAGAATCATGATATTTTTTTACTAATGCTAAAATATAATCAATATTAACTTCTATCTGTTTGATAAGTTCCATTTCAAATACTATATCTTCAGTTATATCTGTCGCTTCAACTTTATCTTTTCTCTTAAATTCTTCATAGATATCTTGATACATTCCATGATAATCTTGAGTTTGACGATCATTTAATAATTTTTCATCTTTAAATTGATCAAATGAATTCAAAATATTTGTTACCTTTAGAATTGCTCCGTATAGTTTAACAAAATCTTTCTGATTCTGTTCACCAATAATAGCTTGTCCTACCGGATATTTTTCTTTTAACTCATTAACTAATTCTTCATATCCAACAAATGAATATCCATTATCGTTATATCCATGGTAATAATCTTCATATGACTTTAATAAAACTATTCCAGAAGCGTTATTATCACCAAACAAAGCTAATGAATCATTTAAATCCTTTTCTAGATTTCTAAATGAAACAATATTTCCATATGTCTTTACTGAATTAAGAATTCTATTAGTTCTAGAAAATGCTTGAATTAAACCATGATATTTTAAGTTCTTATCAACCCACAAAGTATTTAATGTTACTGCATCAAATCCTGTTAAGAACATATTAGCAACTATTAAAATATCTATTTCTTTATTCTTCATTCTTAATGACACATCTTTATAATAGTTTTGGAATTTCTCACCTGAAGTATCATAACTTGTGCCAAATAAATTATTGTAGTCAACTATAGCATTTTCCAAAAAATCCCTATCACTTTTTGATAAAGCATCCGTTGACTCTGAATTTTCATCAATCATGCCATTTTCTACTTCATCATTAGCACCATAACTATAAATTAAAGAAATCTTTAAATTATGTTCAGGATTTTTTTTAAACTCTTCATAATATTTTTTAGCCATTTCTATTGATGAAACAGCAAAGATTGAATTAAATCCTTTAATATTCTTTTTCGCTTTAATTTGGTCTGCTTTTTTATTTTTAGCAACTTCTACTACATTTTCTAAAGTATTATAAACATAAGATTCATCTGTTTTTGTTTTAGAAGCAAAATGTTCAATAATATAATTAGTTATTAAAGAGGTTCTAATCTTATTATCATAAGCTTTTTCTCTATCAATTGTATATACTTTTTCATCTTTTACATCATCTTTAATATCTACTCTACCAACATACTCGTATCTAAATGGTAATACATTTTTGTCATTAATTGCATTAACTATTGTATATGTATGAAGTTTAGCACCAAAAGTTTGCTCCGTAGTTCTCATTATACCTTTTTTAGTTGTTGCATTTTGAGCGAATATCGGAGTTCCAGTAAATCCAAATATAATCCAATTTTTAAATTTTTTGATTATATTATTATGCATATCACCAAATTGACTTCTATGACATTCATCAAATATAAAAATAACTTTTTTATTAAATACTGAATGTGTATCATTTTTCTTGATAAAATTATCTAATTTTTGAATAGTAGTTATGATTATTCTAGATTTAGTATCATCTAATTGTTCTTCTAACACTTTAGTATTAGCATTTGAGTTAGCACAATTTTTTTTAAATCTATCATATTCTTTCATTGTTTGATAGTCTAAGTCTTTTCTATCAACAACAAATATTACTTTATCAATAAATTCTAAATTACTTGCTATTTGAGCTGTTTTAAATGAGGTTAATGTTTTCCCAGAACCTGTTGTATGCCATATATATCCACCAGCCTCAATAGTACCAAATCTATTATAATTATTGGATATTTCAATCTTATTAATAATCTTTTCAGTAGCAGTAATTTGATATGGTCTCATTACTAGCAAATCTTCTTCAGAAGTAAAAACACAATACTTAGTTAGTATATTTAATATTGTTCTTTTACAAAAGAAAGTTTTAGCAAAGTCGATTAAATCTGGTATTCCATTATTACTTTGATCAGCCCAATAAGAAGTAAATTCATAAGAATTAGATTTTTTAACTGTCAAATTATTTAAGTGTTTCTCTCTTGTCGTGTTTGAATAATATTTAGTAAATGTCCCATTACTTATAACAAAGATCTGAACATAATTAAATAAACCACATCCAGCCCAAAAAGAATCTCTTTGATATCTATCTATTTGGTTAAATGCTTGTCTTAATTCTACTCCTCTTCTTTTTAGTTCAATGTGAACTAAAGGAAGCCCGTTTACTAATACAGAAACATCATACCTATTACTTCTTCTATCAGTTTCTACTTCATACTGATTTATAACTTGAAGATTGTTGTTATGAATATTGTTTTTATCGATCAAATAAATGTTTCGTAATTCTCCGCTATCTAAAGTTAAAGAATATTTATAATCCTCTTGAATTTTTCTTGTCTTCTCAACTATACCATCATTAGGATTGGCAATATAATTATTAAATAGATTATTCCATTCATCATCACTAAACTTGATTCTATTTAATCTTTCTAATTCTTTTCTTAAATTACTTATTAAATCTTTTTCATTATTTATCGCTAAATACTCATATGATTCTTCTTGTAACGTCTTAATAAACTCTCTTTCAAGTTCAGCTTCACTTTGGTAAAAAGTTGCTCTATAATCTAATGGTTTATATTCTGCAAATACTGTTGAATTGTCGTTTTCAGATATAATATTATTCATTTGTAACCTCCTCAAAGCTTAACAATTTATTTCTATAATATTCATATTGTTTTCTTCTTAATTCTATTTCTGCAGGTAATCCCTCAGATATATCATTAATTAACTTATCAAACTTATCTAGGATGTTTACTATTCTTTCTTGTTCTTCTAAAGTAGGTATTTTAAATTCAAAATTTTTAAATGTATTTGCATTGACTGAATTAAAATTTCCTTGCTGAACGTTATTCCTACAATATTCATCAAGAATGAAACAATAATAATAAATATATTTCATACTAATAATATTTTTGAAGTTGTTTTTTAACATCATGCAAGTAAATCTTTGATTCGATAAAAATGGAACTGTTATTAATGCATGTTCCCCTATAGTAGCTGATGTTGAAACAATAATAGAATTGGCAGGAAATAAATTGCCTTTTGTTGCCTCCTTCGTTACATGTTGAATTGCATCGTTTAAAATTCTACCATTTTTTCTAATATCTTCCATTCTAAACCATGGAACTGTTCCTTTTGTCCAAAAAGAGTTATTGCTTTTTGAAGGGGTAAACCCATTTTTTGTATCAAATAAATCTTCTAATTTATAAGTTTCAAACGACTTGCCATTTAAATTAAATAATTTCCCACGATAAAGCTCGTATTGACTCTTTCTCGCTTCTAGCTCCGCTTCTAGCTCCGCTTCTAGCTCGTCAAATTTATTAAGGATTTTAACTATTTCATCTTGTACTTCTATTGGTGGAATTGGAATTTTTATATTTAAAAATTTTTGTTTATTTAAATTAAATCTTGTAACTCCAAATGAACAATTTAAAATATCTTTTCTAAAATTAATATCTCTAAATAAATGTTTTAAAAATTGAGGATTATATTTTTGCAAATATTCCTCATGTAGCCTTAGTCCAAAGCAAAAACTATTTAGGTATATATCCTCTTTAGGAACTGAAGTTACAACAGATATCATCCCACTATCTTCTAAATTTTCTGAAGAGCCAGCAACTAGTATATCTCCATATTTTATGACATTTTGTTTTTCAGATGTATGAACACTAACATAATCATCACATTCTAAATTAGCAGATGGATTATTATAGATATTAAGATATGTAATATATCTAGCATTACCTTTTTCAAAATCAATTTTACTTTTACCGCTTAATCCAGTAAAAGTTTTCCCTATATCACCAATCTTTTTATATTCAATCCCATTGAGGCATTTTTCTTTTATTAGCTTACTTATTCTGCTCATGAGAATCTTCCTCTAATTCTTTAATAATTTTATCAAGTTCAATTCTTATTTCAAATTCTCTTTTCACTACTTCTTCAATATGTTTATTTAATTCTTTAATATCTATTATCTCATTTGTAGTTTCTGCTTTTAAGTAAGAATTGACAGAAATATTATAATCATTATTAGATATTTTCTCGTTAGAAACTAATACTGATTTAAAGTCCACATTAACTCTATTATCTAGCAAAGTTAAAATATTATTTATATTTTCATCAGATAATTTATTCTTGTTTGTATTTCTAATAAATTCACTTGAAGCGTTAATGAATAAAATACTATTATCTTTTTTAGATTTTTTTAGCACTAAAATACAGGTGGCTATATTTGTACCAAAAAATAAATCTGATGGCAATTGAATAACAGCATCGATAAAGTTATTATCAATCATATATTTTCTAATCTTTTGTTCTGCTCCACTACGATATAATACTCCTGGAAATTGTACAATAGCTGCCGTTCCTTTAGAACTTAACCAAGATAACATATGCATTGTAAATGCTAAATCTGCTTTTGATTCTGGTGCTAAAACACCTGCAGGAGAAAATCTTTCATCACTTATTAATATCGGATTAGATTTACCTGCCCAGCGAATTGAATATGGCGGATTTGATACTATGGCATCAAATGGTTCATAATCCCAATGCATTGGGGTAATTAATGTGTCTCCTCTAGCTACATTAAACTTATTATAGTTAATATCGTGCAAAAACATATTAATTCTTGCAAGGTTATAGGTAGTAAGATTTATTTCTTGCCCAAAATATCCATGCTTAACATTCTCTTTTCCTAATATTTTAGCAAATTTTAAAAGTAGAGATCCTGATCCACAGCATGGATCATATACTTTATTTAATTCCGTTTTACCCATCAATGTTATTCTAGCAAGTAATTCTCCGACTTCTTGAGGTGTAAAAAATTCTCCTCCAGATTTACCTGCATTGGAAGCATACATTGTCATCAAGTATTCATAAGCGTCTCCAAATGTGTCTATAGTATTATCTTTATAATCGCCTAATTTTAAATCTCCAATCGCATCTAACATTTTAACAAGTTTTTCATTCTTTTCATCAACTGTATTACCCAATTTATTTCCTTTAACATCAAAGTCATCAAATAATCCCTTAACATTATGTTCTGAAGCTGTTCCTTTAGCTGATGATTCTATATTATCAAATATATTATTTATTGTCACATTTAAATCAGGATTATTTTTAGCTTTTTTTCTAACATTACAAAACAGTTCACTTGGTAATATGAAAAAGCCCTTATCCTTTACAATATCTTCTTTTCCATACTCTGCTTCTTCATCTGATAAATTTCTATATTCAAAATTAGTTTCACCTGCTTTTTTTTGATTAGCATTGATATAGTTTTCTATATTTTCAGAAATAAAACGATAAAATAGTAAACCTAAAACATATTGTTTGAAATCCCACCCATCAACAGATCCTCTTAAATCATTTGCAATACGCCATATTGTCTTGTGCAACTCATCTCTTTCACGTTCTTTATTATTATTCATATTCTTCTCCTTACCACATCACTATAACGGCAGATACAACTATTTTGTATCTTTATTTTTTAAAAAACTCATTTATACTTATTTGATACCATTCAGATAATAAACCAAGTTTATTGTTATCAATTTTAACTTCACCTGATTCATATCTTGAATATGTTGATAAATTTATATTTAATTTATCTGCTACTTGTTGTTGTGATTTATTATTCTTTAATCTATAAAATTTAATTTTTTCTTTTATAGTACTGTTTACTTCATCAGCCAGTTCCTGTAAGCTTTTTTCACCATAAACAATAGATTTAAACTTCTTATCCTTTTCTCTGTATTGAATCCTATCCTTTAATTCTTTTAACTTTTCTTCTAAACCAGGATTTTTATTCAAGATGTTTTCTTCGAAGAAATCAAGAACTTCTTTTATTCCATATAATCTAGATAAAATAAGAATTAAATATGCTGGGAATCTTCTTTTACTATTTTCATATTGCTTATATGTTGATCTACTTATATCTAGATAATTAGCA
>JAQVYQ010000078.1 GCA_028708575.1 Tissierellia bacterium | reverse complement strand
AATTTCCCTGTATCGTAAATATCCGCTTCTGCTGGAACTAAGGGTTCGGTGTTTTGGTAATAATGTCCAAGACTCCTATTCCTCATATTGCTTTGATTCTTATTAAAGCCTTCTTGTTGACCATTATTAAAGCTTTGATTCATGGTGCTTGGATTTGTATCTAGTTTCAAGTCAATATTAATCTTTTCTACTTGAATATTCTGTTTTAATAGACTTTCACTTAATTCATTGATTGACTTGTTAAATATTCCTTTAATTTGGTCATTGTCTACTAGAATATTTGCAGTTAGTTTCCCTTTTTCCATTTTTACTGACACATCAACTGTCCCAAAATTCTCTGGATAAAGCTTAACTTTTAATAGACTTGTATCCCCTTCTTTTGTTGTTTCTACTAGTTGTATTATTGTGTCGTTAACCTTTTGAGTATTTCCATTTGATAATTTGACATCACTTATTTCTACTGTCGGTTTATTAATACTGTTTGTAGCCTTTAAATGAGGATTATCAATAGAGTTTAGATATCCTTCACCTTCTGTGATTTCAATTTTATCATTTGTCTTTCCTTCAAGGGAGTTACTATTCTTTTCAATCTCAAAAGTTTTGTTCAAGAATTCACTACTATTTTCCTTCGTTTCTACGGCGTTTTCAATCCCTTTAATATGCTGAACTATGTTATCAGGTTTTTCAACATCTTCTAATATAGTGTCTCTTTGTACTACTTTTTCAGTGTTCTTTGCCATAGTTATATTATCTGCTTGCACTACCCTTTGTCCTAATTCAAAAGCTTTTAAATCTAAATCACTACTGATTTCTTTAGCATCTGATTCTACTAAAAGGCTTTCTTCTGCTAATCCAGGCAGCATATTTGTAAAATTCAAATTGCTCTGGTCTGTGTTTTCAAACTTTTCAATACCTTGTAAAAAACCTTTTGATAATTCTTCGGTTGCTATAGTATTATTTGGAGCCTTATTAACACTGCTTTCTCCATTAACTTGAAACTCCCGATCCATTATTTCTTTCACCAAATTTTCAGTATCACTAAAGTTTGATTGTGATACCATGGTGTCTTTAATTTCAGCATCGACAAAGTTTGATTGTACAACTATGGTATCTTCCATTTCACCACCAACAAAGTTTAAATGTTCTACTAAGGTATCCTGGATTACAGCTAATTCATTAGGGTTCTCATTTTGAACATTTAAACTAAGGTAACCCATCATCATTTCTAGTAATTGATTAGGTTTTTCTTCATCTTTCTCATCTGTAACTATTAGTGTTTCTTCTAAATCAATGGTTTCAGATAAGACTTTAGAAAACTCTTCAGGGCTAACATTGGTTGCCTTGCTAGATTTTGGAGTGCTTTGTATCTCCACTACATTTGCGACTTCCACTTTTTCACCTCCTTCCAATGTTTTTATATGTTAATTTTAATTAACAGCCTTTTTATATTTTAATACTGACATTTCATCTAGGAATTTCTGCTCTTCTAAATTTACTTTGTCTTGATAGCTTTCATAGTCCTTTTCTTTAAGCTTTTCCATTATCTTTCTATCTTTTTGGGAATCGATTAGTTCTAATCTTCTTTCCTCAAGTTCTATAGTCTTTTCTTCTAGGACTTGTGTTTGTAATTCTATCTTATCTTCTAAATCAGATTTATATAATTGATACTGCATTACTTGATTTGGTTTTTTGTATTTTACTGATTTTTCTTTCAATATTTCATATTCTCTATATAGATTTGATAGTGCTAATTTTTCTTGGTTGAATTCATTTTGTGTATGAGCAAACTTTTCCATACTGACTTTTTCTAAGTCCTCTCTCCACTCTAAAACTTTTTCCATGGAAAATTTATATCCCATTTAATCAGCTCCTATTATTTAGCTTTTTATTATCCATAAGTTCTTTAAGCAATACTAGAGTTTCTTCATAAACATATTGCTCATCTACATTTTGTTTTAAGAAGTTATTAATTGGTCCATTTAATTCAATTGCTCTATCAATACCCGGATTATTTCCTTTAACATATGCTCCTACATTTATTAAGTCTTCAGATTCTGCATAGATTGCTAAGTTTTCTTTTAATTGGCCAGCTAATTTATAATGCTCATCTGATACTATTTCCTTCATAATTCTACTAACACTATTTTGAATATCAATAGAAGGATAGTGATTCTTTGCTGCAATTTTTCTGGATAATATTATATGCCCATCTAGAATACCTCTAACAGCATCGGCTATAGGCTCATTCATATCATCACCTTCTACTAGCACTGTATAAAATGCTGTTATAGAACCATCTTTTGACATGCCACTTCTTTCAAGTAATTTTGGAAGCTTAGCAAATACAGAAGGAGTATATCCTTTTGTAGTGGGTGGTTCACCAGTAGCTAGTCCAATCTCTCTTTGTGCCATTGCAAATCGAGTTACTGAATCCATCATGAACATTACTTTTTTACCTTGATCTCTAAAATACTCAGCTATTGCTGTTCCAACATATGCACCTTTTAGCCTGACTAAAGGTGGTTGATCTGATGTAGCACATACTACTACAGACTTTTTATATCCTTCAGGGCCTAAATCATTTTCAATGAATTCTTTTACTTCTCTACCTCTCTCTCCTACAAGGGTTATTACATTTACATCTGCCTCGCAGTATCTTGCAATCATGCCAAGAAGTGTACTTTTCCCAACTCCTGATCCAGAAAATATACCAATTCTCTGACCTTCACCACAAGTAAGCATCCCATCAATTGCCTTTATGCCAGTACTCATTATATCTTCTATTTTTCTTCTCTCAAATGGGTTTGGTGGTGTTCTATCAACATCATAAAGTTCACCATCATTGAGAGGATCCATTTGAAGTAACCTTCCTAATCCATCTAAGGTATGACCTAATAATTTGTCGCTAAGTCTTACTTTAAGGGACTTGCCTGTAGGTCTAACTAAACAATTGGGACCAATTCCACTAGTTTCATCAAGAGGCATAAGTAAGACCGACTTTTCTTTAAATCCAACTACTTCGGCTAATACTTTTTTCCCTGATGCTTTTATGTATATTTCACATACTTCTCCAACAAAAACATGTAATCCTTCAACTTGTATTATAAGACCAATAACCTGTGTGACTTTACCAAGCATTGAGTAATGGTCCTTGTTTTTTATTAAATCGCTATATTCAGCAAATGGAATATTTAACAACTTAAACCTCCATGTTCTTTAAATCTTCTATAATGGAATTTATCTGCTTGCCAATTTGCAAATCTACAATTTGACTTTCATTTTCAATAGTACACCCATTTTTCTCAAGATTTATATCCTTAAGTAAGATAAATCTTGCTCCTGGATTAGCTTCTTCCAATTTTCCTATATTCTCTTCTAAAAAAGCAAGGCTCTCTGGATGACAAGTCAAAATAATGTTTTCTGTGCTCCTATATTGCTCGATAATAGGCTTTATAAGAGACAATACCTTGTCTGAAGATGTGTCTATAGTCTTGTGGACTATGCTCTCTGCCATAACTCCTGCAAGTTTAATAATATTTGCTTTATTTTCATTAATATAATCATCTACTTGAACTTCAGATTGTTTTATTAATCCTAAAGCATTTTGTTTTATTTCATTGCATTGGTCTTCACATTCCTTAAATGCTTTATTTGCTCCTTCTTCAAATCCTTGATCAAAGCCTTTATTGTAGCCCTTCTCATATCCCTTATTAATGGCTTCTTTTTGAAGACGCTCTATTTCTTCTCTTGCATCATTCACTGTATTTTCTAGAAGAGCTTGTCTTTCTTTTTCCATCTCATTATTTAATTCTGTCTTTAATTCTTTTCTTAGTTGCTTAATATCAACATTATCTTCAAGATAATTATCAGTATCATTATCTAATATTTCTTCTTCATAATCTTCTTCAAATATAGGTTCCTTTATATTTACATTTGTAATAGGTACACTATTGTTTGAATATGTAATATTTAAATTTTTAATAATTTTATACGATGACTGCATTTTGGTCACCTCTAGTAATTATGATTTCACCAGCTTCATCTAATCTCCTGATAATAGCAACAATTCTCTGCTGAGCTTCCTCAACAGTCGACAATCTAACAGGGCCCATGAATTGAATATCATCTTTAAGAAGTTCAGCAGCACGTTTAGACATATTGCCGTAGATAATATCGGCAACTTCTTCTGAAGCACCCTTTAAAGCTAATGCTAAATCCTCATTACTAACCTCACGAAGAGTCCTTTGAATAGAAGTTCTATCAAGATTAATGACATCTTCAAATACAAATAGACTAGCTTTTACTGTATCTGCTAATTCAGGTTGAGTTTCTTCTAAATTACTTAGAATATTTCTCTCTGTGCTTCTATCTACTGAATTAAGTATTTCAACAAGAGTTTTTACTCCACCAATATTCTCAGTTTCGCTTTCAATAATATTGGAGAACTTATTCTCCATAATTCTTTCTATCTTCCGAACAACTGATGGAGATGTTCTACTTATAGTACCAAGTCTCTCAGCTACTTCGGTTTGTAATTCGTCAGGAAATTGAGATAAGACTGTTGCAGCCTTTTCTGGTTGCATGTAACACATAATAAGTGCAATCGTTTGAGGATGTTCATTTACCAGTAAGTTAGTCAATTGACGGGTATCTGCCTTACGAGCAATTGAAAATGGTTTTTCACTTTGCTTCATTTGATTCAAAACATCCATGACTTCCTTAGCCCTTTGACTTCCTAATGCTTTTTGTAGCAACTCTTTTGCATAATCTATACCACCATCTACAACATATTTATTTGCAGAAGCCGTATCTATAAAATCATCCATTACTCTTTCTCTTTCTTCAGGCGTCACTTGTTCAATGTTTGCTATTTCATAAGTGACTTTCTCTATCATAAACTCAGGTAAGAGTTTCAATATCTGGGCAGATGTATCTGGGCCTAAAGATATAAGTAAAATGGCTGCTTTCCTTATTCCATTGTCTTTCCTTTTCATAGCATCACCCTTGATCTTTCATCCATGATCTTATTAAATCTGCTACTAATCCAGGGTTTTCATCAGCATATTCCTTAGCCTTTTCACCCTTTTGATCTTTTTGTATTTTTATATCATAACTTTCTTCAATATCAGAAAGCGTATCTTCCACAGTATTTCCAACAGTTAATTGCTCTTGGAACTGTTGGTCTCCTTTCTTCTTCTTTCTTAAATTCTTCACAGTTATCACCACTATTAGAAGTAATACAAGTATACCTGCTACTCTAAATATAATTGGCAAATATGCTTTAATACCTTCTTCAACAACTTCTTCACCTTCACCAATTAAGTTTTGATCTATTTCCCCTGCTTGTCCACTTATATTAATAGATTCAACACTTATAATGTCTCCTCTATCACTATCATATCCTGTAGCTGCAGCTACAATATTTTGCATCTTTTTTAAATTTAAATCTGATAAGGCTCCTTTGTATACAACTGATGTAGTCATTCTATTGATTTTTCCTGGAGCTTGTATAGTATTAGTTGTTTCTGAGGATATCTCATTATTTATAATACTCCTATAATTAGAATTTTCCCCTTCTACACCATCAATAACATTACTTATATTATCATCAATACTACCGCCTGTTACTTGTTGCATATCAATATTATCTCCACTAGCTTCATACTGCTGACTTCTGGGTACTGCATTTGAATATAATATGCTTGTTTTCTCTTCAGAATCAAAATCTAGATCAGCTAATACAGAAACATTAATTTTATCCCAACCAAAAGTGCTACCTAATAGTTCCTTAATCTTAGACTCAATTTGTCTTTCAAAATCCTCACGAATACCTTGATGTTGGCTTACAATATCTGTAGTAGTCTTAGTTTCTCCTTCAGCTAAGAAGCCACTTAAGAGATTACCTTTAGTATCTATTACTTGTACATTTTCCTTTGGTAAATTGTCAACAGCACCAGAAATTAAAGATACAATTCCATTAATCATATCTGGTGTAACATTTTGTGAGGTTTTTATGCCTAGTACTACTGATGCAGATGCTTGCTTGTCCTCTGTTTGAAATATACTTTTCTCGGGCATAACAAGATGTACCTTAGCCGATTCAACTGAATCTAGAGACATTATTGATCTCTGTAACTCACCAGTCAAAGCTCTTTGGTACATTATTTGCCTGTCTTCTTCTGTAACCATCATTCCTGTATCATCAAAGATTTCAAAACCAGTTGAGCTTTCTGGCATCATTCCATTCATTGCAAGTTGTAGCCTATACTCGTCAACCATATCTTTATCTATTAAGATATTTCTACCATTGTTCTCTAATTTGTAATTTATCTTATTAGTCTCCAAATCGGTAACTATGACTCCAGCATCATCCAACTCTAAATCTTTAAATAATAAGGCGTAGTCTATTTTATTTAAATTGTATGTAAAGATGAACACAATAACTACAATAGCCACAATAGCAGAAATCATAGTGATTTTCTTTTTCTTATCTAGCTTATCCCAGCCAGCTCTTGCTCCATCTAAAGTCTTTTTTACACTATCCATTATTTATGTAACTCCTTTTGATTGCTATAGTTGCATATTGTTTATTTCTTTATAAGATTCCACAAGCTTATTTCTTATTTGTAC
>JAQVYQ010000077.1 GCA_028708575.1 Tissierellia bacterium | reverse complement strand
CCCAAGCTGTTTCAAGAAATTCAAACTTAATATTCTTATCAAATAACTTTACAAATGCAGGACCAGGAACAGACCAGATATACTATGAAGCAGCAGCACATGCATTAACATCAGAAGTATCAGGAGCCAATCTATGGGGGACAGCACCATGTAGAAATAAGTTCTGCGATAGAGCGACACCATTAGAGTCAAGATTATATGCAGAAACAGGATTTGCATCATTTAAGAATCGAATGACAAGAGAAGAAGCAAACAAAATAGTAAATAAATTATTAGACAAATACGAAGCAAATATACCAGTAGATAATTATGGATATAAGATTCAAGAAGTATATGATATGGATAAAATAATACCAAGACAAGAATACTTAGATCATTTCAAGAAAATAAAAGAAGAAATATATAACTTAGGAGTAAACTATATTTATTAAAACAAATAGAACTTAGAATTTGATTTGTTTCTCCTTTTTAATTATATTAGTTTTTAATAAAACGAGGTTAAAAAGGAGAGACAAACAGAATTGCAATTTAAATTAAATATCATATCTATGAGTTGCAAATACTAATTTAACAGACATACTAATATTTGTATAATTGATACTGTACCTATTTTGATTGTATAAACATGTATTTATATTAAACTTTATATTTGACATTATGATTTATTAATTATATTAATTAATAGGCAAAAATTATCTGAATTTTTAAAAAATCCTAAAAATTAAAAGGAGTGATAAATAATGGAAGGTAATACAGAAAAAAGGCAACCTACATTTAGTTTTGCGATAATTCTAATGCTTCTCAATATTGCTATACTTGTTGGAGGATTAGCGTTTCTACATGTTGATCCTCATATTTTAATGATCGGATGTATTATAGTTACAGCTTTTGCAGCGATAAAGCTAGGATACAATTGGAATGAGATGCTAGATATTATGATTAATGGCGTTAGTAAACCCATGGCATCTTTATTCTTTTTCTTTCTTATAGGAATGACGATTGGAGCATGGATGTTAAGTGGCACAGTTCCAGCCATAATTTACTATGGATTTAATATCCTAACTCCAAAAATATTTTTACCAGCAGGATTGATTATTTGTAGTATAACTTCATTAGCTACAGGAAGCGGATGGACCGTGGCAGGAACAGTAGGGATAGCATTAATGGGGATAGGTAAAGGGCTTGGTATACCTGCACCCATAATTGCTGGTATGGTAGTGTCAGGATCATATTTTGGAGATAAAATGTCTCCGTTGTCAGATACTACAAATCTTGCGCCAGCTATGGCAGGAACAGATGTATATAGTCATGTTAAAGCAATGTTTTATACTGCAATACCAGCTTATATAATAACTATATTAATATATTTAACAATTGGTTTTAGATATGCAGGTTCAAGCATGGATATGGAAAATATAGTAATGATGCAAGATGCAATATCAGGAATATTTAATATAAATCCGATAGTGTTATTGCCATTATTAGTAGTTTTAGTTACTAGTATTTTAAAAGTACCTGCTATACCAAGTATGATGTTAGGAATAGGTGTTAGTATTCCAATATCAATGATTCTACAAGGTAGTACAATTATTGACATAATAGATGTACTAAATTATGGTTTTGTGTCTGATACAGGAGTTGAAGTTGTAGACAAATTGCTTTCTGGTGGCGGAATTCAATCTATGATGTGGACTTTTTCATTGGCAGTCATTGGATTGGCAATGGGTGCAATGCTTAGCAAAACGGGCATACTCACTATAATTATAGAGAAAATTTTAATAATTGTTAAAAGTCCTAAGTATTTGCCAGGAGTAACTATTTTGACTGCTTTTTTCGTTAATCTAACAATGGCTGAACAGTATGTATCAATAGTAATTACAGGTGAGCTTTATAAAGGGGCTTATGAAAAAGCTGGATTAGAGCCAAAGATGCTTTCTCGTTGTTTAGAAGAGGGTGGAACTTTAACTTCACCTTTAGTACCTTGGAATACTTGTGGTGCAGTAATGGCTGGTGCTTTGGGTGTCACAGCTTTGGAATATGGACCGTATGCTTTTTTTAACATCATAAATCCTTTATTAGGCATTATCTTGCCAATACTAGGGTTCACTTTGATAAAAAAACCTAAAGAAGAAACTAATAAGGCCTAGTTTTTAGGGAAAAAAGTATGATATTGGTCTTAATATTATATAATTGTTAAGACCAATATCATTATTTATATATTTAGCCTAAATAATAAATTAGCTACTTCTAAGAGTATTAATAGATGGGAAACGGGGGATTATCAATTATGGATGTAAATGAATTAAAAAATATTTTAAAAAAATTTAATACAGTAGAAATAGGTAATTATCCAACACCCCTTCAGAGAATTAAAAATTTTGAAGAGAATAACAATCTAAACAATATATACATAAAAAGGGATGATTTAAGTGAAAATCCTGGTGGAAATAAAACTCGACATTTAAAATATCTTCTTGGAGATGCAATTAATAATAATTATGAGATATTTATAATTTCTGGGCCAATTCAGTCAAATTTTTGCACACAAGCGGCTATGATCTGTAAAAAAATAAATTTTCCATGTATATTAGTACATAATGCAGAGGAACCAACTGAATATATTGGAAATAATTTATTGAATCATTTAATGGAAGCAGAACAGATATTTGTTGGAGAAATCAGCTTTCAAGAAACAGAAGAAAAGGTTGTTGAATTGGGAGAAAGATTAAAATCACAAGGAAAAAACCCTTATATATTTCACACTGATCACTCAAAGGCAATAGCATCCTTGGGATATATCGATTGCGTAATTGAAATTGTAGAGCAATGTGAGAAGGAAAATAAACATATAGAAGATATTTTTGTACCTGTAGGTAATGGTATTTTTGCCGCAGGAGTATTATATGGAAATGCATTATTAGGTCAACCTTTTAATATTCAGTTGGTTTCTGTAGAATTTAATAAAGAAGGAGTACATAATAGAATAAAAAAGAATGTTGAATTAATTGAAGAATTAACGAATATCAAAATTGAATATTCACTAGATGAAATTTTAAATATATATGATGATTACATGGGAGAAGGATGGGGTTGTCCGACAGAAGAATCGATCAAAGTAATAAAAGAACTTGCTGAAACTGAAGGCATATTTCTAGAAAAGGTTTATACAAGCAAGGGCTTTTATGGAATGAAGGATTTATTAAAGAGAAATATAGTAAGGAGTAAAGGTGCTTGTTATATTCATTCAGGTGGATTCCCATCATTATTTACTCAATATTAATATTTTATAACATATTTAAAGTTCTAAATTTTACCTACCTTTTTAAAAACAGACAAATAAATAAGGCTAAATAAAAAGTAAAGGAATATAGGTTAAAATCAAATTGGAAATTACAAATTAAGCTATATTTTAATTGAAGATTTGATGTTAGTATATAGGTATGGAAACAAAATAAAGTTTTATATATACTAATAGCCAACGAAGGAAGCAGGTGTATAGTTGAAAAAAAGTAGAGTTATATTTGAACCAGGTAGTATACATGCTTTAGGTGAAGAAGGAAATAAGGTAATTGACTTAGCAAGAGAAAAAGGAATAAATATATATAAGCCATGTGGCGGTCAGGGCACTTGTGGAAAATGCCGAGTCATAGTAGAAAACTCAATTTCTAAGCCTAATGAAAAAGAAGTAAAAATTCTTTCAAAAGAGGAAATTGGAAATAATACAAGGTTGGCATGTCAAACCCCTATTAATGATGGTATGTTAATTAAGGTACTTATGGATAATGACACATATAAAACCAAAATATTAGCTAATAAAGAAAACTTAAAGAACATACAAATAAAACCTTTTGTAAAGAAGCAAAAGATTGTTTTGAACTTAGAGAAGTACAAAGATGATATTAATTCTATAAGTGAAGTTATTTCCAATGCTCTAGAATTTAAAAAAATAAAATTCAGTATAAAAGCATTACAAGAAGTTTCGGAATTATATAATCCATTTACTAAAAATTTAGCTATAACAGTGGTATATACAGAAGATATGGTATTATCCATAGAGGATATGAACAACGATATTCATTACGGAGTTGGGGTGGATATTGGGACTACAACAGTTGTTGCTTACTTGATGAACATAATGGAAGGTGAACAAGTGGCAATAAGTTCAAGGTTAAACCCTCAAGTAGAATATGGTGATGACGTAGTTACAAGAATTAATTATATCATTCAAAATGAAAATGGTTTATCTAAATTAAAGGACTTAATTGTAAATACAATAAATGATCAAATTTGTGAGTTATGTAAAGAGGCAAATATAAATAAAAAAAGTATTTATGAAGTCTCAATTGCTGCTAACACAACAATGCAACATATATTTTCTGGTATTA
The DNA here is from genome assembly GCA_028708575.1 of Tissierellia bacterium. GTDB lineage: Bacteria > Bacillota > Clostridia > Tissierellales > Tissierellaceae > UBA3583. The sequence continues at coordinate 2,483 of JAQVYQ010000077.1, read as the reverse complement.
ATCCAAAAAGCATAGGTATAGGTCCTTACTTTCCAATTTACAAGAAAATCACTAGGATAAGAGCAAGTGACATAGGATTAAACATCAACGGTATGGGCTTGGTAACTCTTTTACCAAATCTCTCGGGGTATATAGGCTCAGATGTACTAGCAGGTGCATATTTAACTAATATTTCTAATAGCGAAAAAATAAAGGCGATAATTGACATAGGGACAAATAACGAGGTAATATTAGGAAATAAAGATTTTATGGTAGGATGTTCCTCTGCTGCAGGCCCAGCTTTTGAGGGTGCAAAAATATCTTCAGGAATGCGAGGAACTACTGGAGCTATAGAAAAGATTAGACATGATAATAATAAAATGAACATTCAAGTTATAGGTAATGTTGAACCTAAGGGGATTTGTGGTTCTGGATTAGTAGATATTGTTTCTGAAATGTTAAGATTAGGAATTATTGATTCAAGTGGTAGATTGAATTCAGATGAAAATATTTCAAATATAGATTTAAAAGATAGATTAACTAAAAACAAAAACAATATAAGTATGTTTAGAATTACTGAAAAAGATTCTAATAATCAAATATATTTAACTCAAAAAGATATTAGAGAAGTTCAATTAGCTAAAGGTGCTGTATTAGGCGGATTAAATATATTATTAAGACATGTTAATAAAACTATTGATGATGTTGATGAGATATACTTAGCGGGTGCTTTCGGAAATTATCTCAATAAAAAGAGTGCAATAAATATAGGATTATTTCCTGAAATAGACGTAAAGAAGATAAAACTAATAGGTAATTCTTCAGCATTAGGAGCTTCTATGGCGTTATTGTCTGAGGATGTTTTTGTTGATATGAGTAAACTAATAAAAAAGATAGAATATATCGAACTTTCAACATATCCTACCTTTCAAAAAGAATTTATTAATGACCTTTCTTTTCCTAAAAAAGTAAAGTATTACTAAATATATATGAATATAATAAAATAAAATTTAAGTGGTATTAATTAAAGAGAAAGAGGAGTGATACTTTGTGTTTGTGTATAATGGAGATCTAAATTTTAATATGGATATGATTATACAAAATATGGGTTATAAAAGCGATAATGATCTTCCAGAGAGTATATTATGTAAATTAGAAGAATCTATTGATGAATTAAAGGATATCATTACCCCAAAAACAAATTGGGGAGAATTCCCATTTCAACTTAATAAATCGGAAAAAAGGATTGAATTTGACAATAATTTAAATATACAAGATAAAGGGGTGTTTGACGGATTATGTGAAGCTGATGAGATTGTAGTTGCAATTGGCACACTAGGGAATTTGTTTGATGAAAAATTAAATAAATATATAGCAAAAAATGATTATTTAAAAGTAATTATATATGATGCTATAGGCAAGGCTGTATATGATTGTATGCAGAGAGATTTCGAGTTTTACTTAGGAAAAAAATATGATGAAAAGGGAATGGGTAAAACTAACGGATTTTATCCAGGTATAAATGGATGGGATTTAAAGGATCAAAAATTAGTATTTTCATTTTTTGATAAAGATTTCCTAGACGTAAAATTAAATGAAAGTTATATTATGACTCCAGCAAAATCATTTTCAGCAATTTATGGAATTGGGGAAAAGATAATAACGAAAGTAGTTGATAATAAATGCGTATATTGTAATCTAAAAGATTGTAGATTTAGAAAAAAGAGTATAGCTGAAAATTGTTGATTTGTAAATTAATCATAACCATTTTGGAATTTAAAAAGCTTAAAATTAAAGGAGGATTATCATGGAAAACGTTAGCAAATTGCGAGATTCTGTATTAATAGGTGACACTAGTACAGCTGTTGAAATTGCAGAAGAATTAGTAAAAACAGACATTGAAGTAGAGAAGGTCGTAGAAGAATTAAGTGAAGTAATGCAAGAAATAGGGGGGAAGTTTGAGAGATTTGAAGTATTTCTCCCAGAATTGATTATTGCTGCAGAAAGTTTCTTAGCAGTTATGAATATTTTCGAGCCTAAACTTATAGAGTCTCAATCCACTTTTGGAAAAGATAGACCTACAATAGTTTTAGGAACTGTAAAGGGAGATTTTCACGAAATAGGTAAAATAATAGTAGAATTAGTACTAAAATCAGATGGAATAAATGTCATTGACTTAGGCACAGATGTTGACTCAGTAGAATTTATGGATGCAGCAGAAAAGAACAAGGCAGAATTTATTGGGATGTCCGCTTTAATGACAACTACTATGCCTGCACAACAAGAACTAATACATCTTCTAGAAGAACAAGGTCTAAGAGATAAATATAAAGTATTAGTAGGTGGAGCACCTACATCACAAGAATGGGCTGATAACATAGGGGCCGACGGTTGGAGCTTTGATGCATTTAGCACAGCAAGATTAATAAAAGAAATGGTTAAAGCTAACTAAAACAAAAATAATTATAAAGATTATAAGAATATAAGATAAAGGAACTAATATA
>JAQVYQ010000024.1:22152-28596 GCA_028708575.1 Tissierellia bacterium | reverse complement strand
ATTCCTTTAATAATAAATATTGCTATTACAGTAGACACCGTGTTTATATTTAATGATTTAACCAAATGCATAGGAAAATCCTTCTTATCACCTATTAAAAAGACTAAAGCAACACTGGCTATAAGGGTAATATAAAAGGGTAAACCTGTCAAAATATTTAGTATAACACATATATAAATAGGTGAAGTGTAGGCTAATAAAGCAAGCAGATTCTTTCCTTTATCTTTATTGTCACTTTCTTCTTTTTCATACTTTATATCTTTTATAAACATAAAATATCCAATTACAATCATAGGGATTACATACATTAAATTAAAAAGAATAACTTTAGATATATTTAATTCTGGCATGGATCCAGAAATTATCAATAGAGATGTTGAATATGGTAAAACAAACATTGATATATGCCTAAAAACCAAGTTAATAGCCGCACGTCTTGAAGCTCTTATATCCATTTCTTCTCCTAAATTGTTGATAAATGGTGCTGATAAAAGAGCCCCTCCTGGCACAATTAACATACCTATTAAAGCAGGTATTATCATCAAAATAATCTTTTTATTACTTATAACAGCTGTCATAGATTCAACTATTTTGTCAAGAATTTTATATTGTTTCATAAGTCCGCCTAAAATTGTTACCATAGATACAGCCAATACAGTAGATAATGAAGATGAATCTAAAAACACACCTAAGATAGTGTCCTTTAAATTATCAATACCAATTCCAGAAGTTAATCCTAATATGGCTGCTGTAATAAATAAGGTTTTACTAAGTTTAATTTTAAATTTAAACAAGATAGGAATAAATAAAAAGGATACAATAACTGCAATTATTTGATTCATGAAATCTTCCTTTCATAAAAAGACTCTAAATAAAATTATACCATAAGAAAACAAAGAAATATATATAAGGAGCCTTGATATCAAGTGGCAAAGCTCCTTATGATTAGTAAATTGATTGTAATTTATTTTATTTTGCTCTTATTACTTCTATATCATATCCATCTGGATCGGTGACAAAATAGAATCTTGGTGGTTCTCCAGGTAATCCTGATAATTCTGATACTTCATAACCCATTTCCATATGTCTTTGTCTGGAACCCTCTAAATCTATTACAGATACTGCCATATGGCTATATCCATCTCCTATTACATAAGGTTTTTCAGGATTATAATTATAAGTTAGCTCCAGTTCAAACTTAGCTTGGGAATCAGTTAAAAAAACTAAGGTAAACTCATCATCTGGGAAATCCTTTCTTCTAGTTTCTACTAACCCTAATGCATCCTTGTAGAATTTCAAGGATTTTTCTAAATCCATTACCCTAATACAAGTATGAAGAAATTTATATTCCATTATGCTCCTCCTCTTTATATAACCTTATTTACATGGTCTCCTTTTAAATATCCTGTAATATTATCATCGAAAACAATGTGTGCTCTCCTTACCATAGCTTCTTCTGTAGCAAATCCAATATGGGGAGTTAGGACAGTATTAGGCGCTGATAAAAGTGAAAAGTCTTTATCTAATGGTGGTTCCTTATCATACACATCTATACAAGCTCCTCCAATTTTGCCTGCCTTTAATGCCTCTGCTAAAGCTTCATTATCCACAACAGGCCCTCTTGCTGTATTTATTACTATTGTATTTTTCTTCATTAATGCAATCTTTTCTTTATTTATAAGGTTTTTTGTGCTAGGTGTTAATGGAGTACTAACTGATATGAAATCAGATTCTTTTAATAATTCATCTAATGAACAATATTTTACTCCTAAAGATTTTAATTCTTCATTTTCATGATTACTTTGAGCTAATACAGTTGCTCCAAAGGCTAAAGCTATTTTCGCTGTTCTAGAACCTATATGTCCTGTTCCAATAATCCCAAATTTCTTACCATATATTTCTTCTTGTCTAGAATTTGCTTTACTACCGCTATCTCTCGTATCTTTATCAAGGGGAACAATACTCCTTAATAATGAAATCAAAGAGCCAAATACTAATTCAGGAACAGCAACAGTTGCATAACCTGCAGCATTTGAAACTTTTATGTTCTTTTCCTTACAAATACCTAAATCCACATGATCAAATCCTGTAAATGCTATTGATAGATATTTTAGTCTTTCAGCTGCTTTAATGACTTCACCTTTTAAAGGCATATTAGCTATAACAAGAATATCTGCATCTGACACCCTTTCTTTTTGAAGGTTTATATCATCAGTTTTATCGTATAAAATTAATTCATTGCCTGCATCTGTTAATGGTTTTGCTATTTCTCTTAATTTTTCTTCTGCTACTGCTAAACTCTCTAATACAACTATTTTCATCTATTGTTCCTCCTTTTCCCGATAATAATAGCGTTGAAAATACCCGCTTACTCCTATTAAGGCTATTAAAACTAATATTATTCCAGTAATTATTTTTGCATCAAGTGGTTCAGTCAAAAATAAATAACCAATTATGGCTGAAATTATTATTCTACTTGTTGATATTAAAGAGCCAGTTGCTGAATCTAATGTCTTATAACTCCATGTTTGTGTCAACATTCCTAATAATCCAGCTATTGCTGAAAGTATAACTGGTAACAACCATGCCATATCAAAATTAGCTAAATCCTTATAAGCTACAGGTAAATTAAAGACAAGTCCAAATACCATATTATAAAACACTATAAGATTTGCATCATCATATTTTATTGCATTCTTCAATGCAAATATTGAAAATGTTGTTAATATAGCAGAAGTAAATGCTAATAAATCTCCAACATTAATATTTGAAAAGCTAGGATTAGTTATTAGATATGCTCCTATCATTACAAGTGTAAGATAAATATATGTGCTTTTTTTTATTTCTTCTTTTGTTACTAATGGAGCAAGCAAAACAATAAACACTGGATATATCATATTAAGTAAATTTGCATTTGTTATAGTAGTAAAATTCAATGATGCAGTACTTACTACAATAGATGTAAAATTCAATGAAATTCTTAATAATAGAGTCTTAGGATTCTTTGGCTTAAAAGACTGTTTTTTATAAATTAAATATCCACCTAAAACTACTGCACCAACAATAAATCTAACATAAGAAGTTATTACTGCAGACATACCTGTATTTATTACTACTATTCGCGCGTAATAAGTACCTAATGCATAAAACAAGGAAGACAAAAGCATTAAGATTTTATCCATTATGTCATCTCCTAATCAAACATTTAAAGGATAAGAAAGCTTATCCTTTAATCTTTTAAATATACTGTATCAATCTTGTAAATATATAGTATCTTTATTTTTTTTTATTGTCAAGCAATGCTAAAGACCTTCTCAATGTCTTCAATGCTGCTGTTTTAACATTGACCACAGTTCTATAAGCTATATTATATCTTTGTGAGATTTGACTAATAGTAAGCCCTTCACAAAAGAAGCTAATTATTACTTGCCTTTGTCTCATGGGTAATCTTAATATGGCCTGTCTTATTACCTGATTATTCTCATACTTAATTATTCTTTCAAGCAAACCATCATCCTTAGATTCTAATAAATCTATTAATTCATCCTCTTCATCATTTCCTATCTTTTTATTTAATGATAATGTTGCCACAGTTTTATGCTTATTTATATACAAATACCTTAACATAGTTTTTACATAACCTAAAAAATAAACTCCTTTACTATGGTCATAATTATTAATACACTCCAGAATTACTATTCTACCATCTTGTATTAGGTCATCAAACAAGTCAACCCTATAATAATACCTTTTAATTGAAGATATTATTAAAGGATGCAAATCCAACAGTATTTGTTCTAGGCTTGTAACATCCCCATTTTTCGCTTCTTCTAATAATTTATTGAATTCATCGTACATTATATCTCCTCCATAAGAGAGGCGCCTTTCATCTTTTCCTAGGTAGCTATAATATACTTCTGAAATCAATATAATAAAAAGCTAGAGTTACATATAATTTTCAAATGCTTTTCATAGATTTTGCTTATAGAATAAACCCTTTATAAGAGATAACTTAAATTGAAATTAGAATATGTATAATTCAAAAAAGCAAAAAGCTTTATGGTAATTTTTATACAACCATAAAGCTTTTACTATGCCTAATTGTTTCTTAACCATTCCATTGCAACACTTGCATAGACTCCAGCACCTTTATATAATGCTCTTTCATCAAACATAACTTTAGGATGATGTTGTGGATAGTTATATCCATCCTCTATTCTACCTGTAGCTAATCTTAGCATTACACTTGGCACCTTTTCACTTTAAATCTGTCCTATTATTCTTAGAACTACATCAGCTATGATTGCTGAACCTATATAAGTTCCGAATATAACAAATAATGCTAGTATAATAATTTTCCAACCTGTTTTCTTCAATGAATCTAGATTTTTCCCTGTATAAATACCTGCATATCCAAGTATAGGTGTTGCTAATGCTAAGAAATTTACCTTACCTACTAATGCTGAAATTGTAGCAGCACCTGGAAAACCAGGAACTGTAATTATTGTAGATAATGTTACTATATATGCTACGCTAGGAATTTTCCCTGGCATATACTTGGCTAATGCAATTCCTCCAATTGCAATTGCAACTAATATTAACATTCCTGGTATAGCTTCAATAATACTTATTTGGTATCCTACAAAGTTACCAACTAAGGAAATAGCAGCAGTTATTAATAATACAATAAATGAATCTCTAAAGTTCATATTATTTCTCCTCCTTTATTTCCTTTTTTACAGGCGGTTCTGGAAATTCCCCATATTTAAATCTATAAGCTCTCTTATATAACCATTCTGAAAATGGTATTGCCAGCCATATAGACATGTAGATACCATCCAAACCTGACAACATATTACTTGTGGCACCAAAAGCAGTTATCATTTCTTCCATTTCTGGGAACATTGCTACTAAAGAAGCAACCCCTGCTGTCATCATACTAGCCGAACCAACACCTGAAGCCATAGCTAAGGAATATGGATGTAGTGGTGTGTATGCAGCTAGTAAACTAGCCATTATACCTACAAATATAGTACCAAACACTGTACCAACTATATATACACCAAGAACACCTTCACCTTCCGGACTATCAAGTCCAAATCTTTCACCAATTAAAGCTACATTCCCTTCTCTAGATATAGAGTGAGCTCCGCCAATAGCTTCTCTTTTTAAACCAAGTAAAACCGCAAGTGGAACACCAAACAATACAGTACCTATGTTTCCAAATTCCTGTAATATTAATGCTGGACTTGAAGCTAATATCTTTGGTAAAGTTGGACCGATATTTGTTCCATATTTAGCCATCAATAGCATAAGAGTCAAGCCAATAAGAGAGCTTGCATCATCCATTTCCTTTTCTTTAGCAATGTTTAGGAATTTAGGAGTAATAAAGACCCCTAAAATCATGGCAAATAACATTGGTAACAAAACAATTGTGCCTACACCTAATGGAATACTAATAACACCAATAAATTCTGAAATAATAACTAGACCTAAAACCAATAAATGTAACTTTACATTTTTCATAAAATCACCCCTTTTTATTTATTAAGATAGTCGATTACTGTTTGAATAAATAAGGCAGATCCTTTATATAAGAAGCTTTCATCAATATCAAATTTTGAATTATGATGTGGATATGATACACCATCTATTTCCCCAGGATTACTCAAGAAGAAAAATGTTCCTGGCACTTTTTCCAAGAAATAAGCCATATCTTCTCCACCCATAACAGGATCTTTCATCTCATAAATTTCTTCCTCAGGAATTATATTTTTTACTGATTCTACAAAGAACTTAGTAAACTCTTCAGAATTTATTAATGGAGGATATTTAAAGTCATATTGAGCCTCACAATCAGCCCTCATTGCTTCTGTAATCCCTTTAGTAATTTCATTAATTCTTCTAGCTATAAATTGTCTTGTTTCATTATTAAATGTTCTTACCGTTCCTTCTAATTCAACATCATCAGGAATGATATTTTGATTAAAGCCACCTTCAATTCTAGTAATAGATAACACTGCAGGATCAACAGCTTTTATTTCCCTACTTACAACCCTTTGTAATGCAGATATTACCTCTGCAGCTGTGGAAATTGGGTCAACAGATTCCTCTGGATAAGCTCCATGAGACCCTTTGCCTTTAATCTTTATAAATATTCTGTCCATGGAAGCCATCATAGGCCCATATGAAACCCCAATATTACCTTTTCCAACATCCTTTGAAATTTTTCCCTCATGTAATCCTATAATAGCATCTACCTTTGGATTCTCTAGGCAACCTTCCTCAATCATTGGAAGGGCACCACCAGGATATTCTTCTCCAGGTTGAAATAACAGTTTTACATTTCCCTTCAACTCCTTTTTATTATCATTTAATACTTTAGCAGCTCCTAATAAGATAGCAGTATGACCATCATGACCACAAGCATGCATACAACCATTA
>JAQVYQ010000024.1:8182-22052 GCA_028708575.1 Tissierellia bacterium | reverse complement strand
GAATAAAAAATCAGAGTAAAAATCAATTTTGATCTTTACTCTGAAAAAAATCTAAAAACTATATAATATGTAATATACAATATGAATCATAACTAATTAAATATTTGCAACCTTCCCATTTTTTCTAAATGCTTCTGCCTTTTTATATATGCTTAGTGTAGAAGCTAGGCTTAAATAAATCTGGATCTCCTTAAGCAAAATTGGTCAGATTCTCATTTAATAAAGCTGGATCTTCTGAATAACCTAAGGATGTTAGTTTTAGACTGCTACTTGCTTTGGCCTATCTTGCTTTACAAAAAAATAAAGTACCAATGCAATTTCATATATAAATATATGAGTATAAAGGAATATGATACTGGGGGGTATCCCTTTAAAATACATTGGCACTTTATTTAACCATTATTAAAAAAATTAATGGAACCGATTATTTTTTGTTGTATAATACAACAATGACAATATATTATAAACTTCACGTAATGTCAATATCTCCGCGTAAATTGTCATAATTTTTTAATATTTGTCTTGTCATGTCTTATTTTAATTTCATAAATATTTTAAGCTAAAAATAATGTAGCTTTAACTTTTCCCTCTGCTAAATCCGTAATTATATTTTTCTTCTTGCCTCTAGTGACTATCATAGGAGTTCCATATTTAGTAACTATTTTTGCAGCTTTAATTTTCGTAGGAATACCACCTGTGCCAAAACTACTTTTTGAATCCATAGAAATATTATTTTCCAATTCTTCAATATTTCTAATTTCTTCTATTAATTCAGCATCTTGGTTTTCATTAGGGTTTTTATTATATATACCATCAATATCACTAAATAAAATGAGTAAATCTCCACCCCATACTACTGTAGAATGAGCAGCAAGGACGTCATTATCCCCAATCTTTATCTCCTCTACACATACAGTATCATTTTCATTTATGATAGGTACAACACCTTCATCAATAAGTGTAAAAAGAGTATTCCTAATATTTAAGGTTCTATTGCTATTAATAAGATCTTCTTTGGTTAAAAGGATTTGACCAATATGCATATTATGCTTTCCAAATATCCTTCTATATGAATCCATTAACTCCACTTGACCTATGGCACATAAAGCTTGTTTATAATGGATATCCTCTTTCCTAGACCATTTTCCTATAGTGCTTACACCTGCAATCCTGGCACCTGAGGATACTATTACTACTTGTTTGCCAATACTGCGAAGAGTTTCTATTTGCAGAGCTAAATTCTCAATGAAATCCTTATCAATAAAACCATCCTCATTTGTTAACGTACTGCTGCCTATTTTTATAACAATTTTATGACTATTCCTTATTGTTTCATCTATCATATTAGCCCCTACTTTCTTATTTGCCCATGGCCCATAATTAAATACTTATTTGATACAAGCTGTTCCAAACCAACAGGTCCCCTAGCATGAATCTTTTGAGTGCTAATTCCCATTTCAGCTCCAAATCCAAATTCTCCACCATCTGTAAATCTTGTAGAAGCATTGACATAAACAGTAGAAGAATCAACTTGTCTTTGAAATTTATTTGCATTTGTCAGGTTTTCAGTAATTATGGATTCTGAATGTTTAGTCCCATATTTATTAATGTGGTCAATTGCTTCATCAGCACTCTTTACCACCTTTATAGCCAAAATATAATCAAGATACTCTTCATACCAGTCTTCTTCAGTAGCAGGCTTAACCTCTATAATACTTGCAGTTGCTATATCTCCTCTTAATTCTACTTTATCTTTTAAAGCTTCATAAGCCATTGGTAAGAATTCTTTTGCAATGTTTTCATGAACTAATAAAGTTTCACAAGCATTACAAACTCCTATTCTTTGAGTTTTTGCATTTACAAGTATATTAACTGCATCTTCTAAATTACCAGACTCATCTACATACAAATGACAATTTCCATCTCCAGTCTGAAGGGTAGGAACAGATGCAGACTCTACTACAAAGTGAATTAAACCTTTTCCACCTCTTGGTATTATTAAATCCAAATAGTCAGTTGCATTAAGCATATCACTTACAAGATCTCTATCTGTATCTTCTACAAATCCAATAACTTCTTCAGTAATATTGCTATTTCTTAGGCCTTGTTTTATTGCGTCAACTAAGGCTAAATTTGAATTAATGGCAGATGAACTTCCCCTTAACAATATACAATTTCCAGATTTTATAGCCAAGGCAAAAGCATCTACTGTAACATTTGGTCTTGATTCATAAATAATTCCAATTACGCCTATTGGAACTGTCATTTTGGAAAATGTTAATCCATTTTCCATAGTCCACACTCTATCAGATTTCCATACAGGATCTTGAAGTTTAATTACTGTATTGATACCATCAATAATTCCGTCAATTCTACTATCATCCAATTTTAATCTATCTACTAAACCTTCTGACATATTAGAAAGTATGCCATTTTGTACATCCTTTTCATTAGCTGCTAATATTTCTTTTCTATTACTATTAATTGCTTCCGCCACACATTTTAAAGCAAAGTTTTTATCTTCCGTTGAAGCTACTGATATTTGTTTTTCAGCACTTTTTAGTTTTTGACCCTTTAAATCCATATAAGTCATATAAACCACTCCATTTTCATTAATTTCATATATTATAACAGAACAAGATGCATTTCACAATGCACAGTTCTTTGGTCTAGCCTACGAATTCTAAACCCAAGATTCTTGAAGCCCTAACCCTATTTATGAAATAAATAGTGGTAGGTCTTATGCAAGGAAATCACAAATCTTTGATTTGTAGATTTCTACTGCCTCCACAAGCTCGGAATGTCAACTTCTTCGTGATGTAATTCCTTAGTGCCATGGCGACCAAAGGCGCTGTAATTCTACCACATACCCTCTTGTGTGCTGAGCCATAGCCAAGAATCAAGAGGTTTATCTTTTAACTCTTAGTTCTTAACTGTTCACTGTTCCCTATCCCCTCTTCCTTATTGCCTTCCCTATAAGCCTTAATTCCTTAACTCTTAATGACATTAGCATAAATAAATATACTATCACTGCCACTAATATGGATATTGCAAGCATTATAAACTGAAAGACTGTGGTTTCAGGTAAAAGTGCTCCTATTTTATAGTAGATTAAATATGCTGCTAATCCCATTACAATAGATGCTCCTAGGGTTTTGGTAAATGTTGTTAACATTTTTGTAATCCCTAATGGTCCAAGTTTTATCCTAAGGTCCATTAATAATAAAATTGATGTAACTATAGAAGATATACTGGTAGCCAATGCTAAACCTTTATGCTGCATTGAATCAACCAACAATAGATTTAAAACTATATTAATAAGAACTGCTATACCACCGTTTATCATAGGAGTTCTAGTATCCTGAAGAGAATAGAATACTTTGTTTAGCATAGATCTCATAGCAATTCCTAGTAAACCAAAAGAATAAAACAACAATGCATCTCCTGTCATTAAAGCTGCACTTTCACTAAATGCTCCTCTTTGGAAAAACAAGGTTACTATTGGTTGAGCTAATATCATTAAGCCTATTGATGCTGGTATAGTAATTATAAAAATTATGCTAACACTTTGATTTAGAATACTTACACCTTCATGAATATTGCGTTCAGAAAATGCCTTAGAAAGCATCGGAAATACTACAGTTGTAATTGCAGCTATAAATACGCTAATAATAACATCATTTGTCCTAGCAGCGTATGATAATGCAGATATACTTCCTTCCACTAATTCAGAAGCCAATGTCTTATCAACTATTACATTTATCTGCTGAACTGCAGATCCGATTAAAATAGGGAAAACTAATAATATTGCTTTATTTAAATAAGGGTCCTTTAAATTAACATTTAATGAATATCTATATCCTGAATGTCTAATAGCTGGTACTTGAATCAAAAACTGAGTTGAAGATGCTATTACACTGACAAACATTAATATTTTTATATCTGGATTTCCTGTAGAAAAAAATAAGTATATTAGGAAAACTGCATTATAGGGGAAACCCATAATAGCATGAGGCCCAAATATTTGGGATGATTGTAAATATCCAGAAAGTACATGAGTAAATCCTAAGAATATAATAATTGGTAAACCAATTCTACTTAACTGGACTGCTAATTGAAATTGTTCCCCTTGGAAACCTTTTGCAAGTATTTTTATGGTCAAGGGTGCAAAAATAAATGCTAATATAGCCAATATTAATGTAATAAAAAACACTATATTCAATATATTATTTAAATATTTTAATTTTCCTTCTTTGCCCCTGCTTTCCTCTATCTGTGTAAATATTGGTATCAAGGAAGTATTCATTGCTGAACCCAATATGCCCATTATCATTACAGTAGCTGTCATAGCAACAAAATATGTATCCGTTTCCTTTCCAGAACCGAATTTATATGCAATCATTACTTCTCTAATAAAGCCAAATCCTTTACTCATAAGAGTAAAAACTGCTATCATGGCAGCGGATTTTGCTGCCCTTTGTTTTATAAGCATTTTATTACCTCATCTTCTTTACTAATATGAACATTATACACAAAAAAGGCCAGTAAGTATATTATTAAAAAAATGAACCCTAAGTTAGGGTCCATTTAAATTCATCTATATTATTAATCTACATAGTTTATAGTAGTATCAATTCCTATTGTATTAGTAGCGCCATCCCAAGTTATTCCAATATTAAATTCCTTTGCAACATCTCTTAATTTAACATAATTATTTCCATTAATATTATATGCTGTTGGAGATATAGTTTCATAGCCTACGAATATTCTGGAATCACTTAATTCTGCATCCTTGGTCTGTCCATTGCCCTCACTCAACTCTCCACCTACAGATACATAAACTGTTCTTGGGATTAATTCAATAGAATTATTTTCATTATTCCAATTAACATTAAACTGTTTTTCTGTTCCATTAACAATTTGAGCTAAATCTCTTAATTTAAAATAATTATTATCATTAATTGTATAAGCTTCTAATGATTTTTCTACATTATTTACAAGAATTTTTGAACTTGTAGGGATTGCCTTACTTACATTATTTATATCATATTTAATTATTTTTAATGTGTAAAACTTATAAAAGTCATTATAATCAATTTCTTGGCCTTCTGGCACATTTTCAAAAAGTATATAAGCATATAGTTCAGGACTATCTTGATTATATCTATTTCCTTGACCATCTATGACAAGATCTGTTCTACCTGCTTTAATAGTACCATACTTAAAGTAAGATGGGGATTTTTCTTGTCTTTTAGAAATATTAAAAGCTTCACCATTCCAACTAGATGCAGAAGCCATAATCCCATTTTGTTTTATTAAGAAACCTTTACTATGTATATCACCTTTTTCAATTCTATAATCTATACTAGTATTCTCATCCCATATCTCAACTTTATACTTTCCGTTAAGAAAAGGTTGATTTACTCCACCAGCACCAAGTCTTTCAAAAACAACATCTTCTTCTACTACATTAACCAAGTTTTTTGTCTCAGTAAATCCTTGGACTAATACACCATTTTCTGCATAAGCTGTTGCTGGTAAAATAATAGCTAGTCCAATTAAAAGCATTAATAAAATTTTTGAATTTTTCATATTTCCTCCTTGATTTTCATATTTTGTCATTATTTCCACAATATCATAGGGTTTTATAAAAATCAATACAAATTGGCAAAACGCCCACTTTAGAGCACATAAAAATCTATAAATATCTCATTCTATACGAATTCATTGCAGTTTCACTAAGTTTCTTCAATAATTTATTGTTAACATAAATGCCTGCAAATGCACCGACTCCTGGAAGCATCTGTAACATTTTGGCAATGTCCAAATAGTCTCTATATTCCTCTTGAAAAACCCTCCAATTAAACTCATTTATATCAGCAGGTAATGTCTTTACATATTCATCCCAATTTTCCATCCTGTAGAAAATTTCATTTACATGAGATTGACTAGAAAAGGCTAACTGGAATATATGTAAAATATATAGTCTTTCCGTATAATCATCTACATCATAGCCATATATACTGGCTAGCTCATAAAGAAATTTTATCTTAATGCCTAATAGCAATGGAAAATCTGCTAGACCTGCAACAAACCCACCAGCACCAGTAGCTGCACCTTCAATAATAGCTGTATTCTTATATAGCCTAGTCTTTTCATATGCTAATCTCTCTCTATCTCTAAGGGATAATCTTTTAATAGGGGATTTGGTCACATACTTAGTTCCAAATAAGACAGCTTTAAAAAGGTTTTTAATTGCATTGGTTATTAGCTCATGATATTTTTCAGGAAACTGATCATTTATTGTTCTTTGAATACCTTTAGATGCTTTTTCTAGTATATTAGGATTTTTTCGCATCTTTAATTTCCACTTATATAATTGTAATTTAACTATTTCTTCGTAAGTTACCATTATTACCTCGCTATTATTTTAATTTTTTGATAGTTCACAACAAAAGTTAGTAAGTTACTACTCACAGCTAATAACAATATGGTCAAGAAAAATGATAAAAATAATAAGCGAACATTTGCAGTAGTGACTATAATTCTTAGTGAATGGAAGATAAAAATCCGTTAAGCAGCTTTCACACCCTAAAGATAGACCTCAAATATATTGAAAGATGTAGGATTTTTGTCTGGAATGAGCTATAGAATTATTCATCTCCGAAACAGAGAGCGTTTATTTTTATCATTTTTCGGCTTTATTTAATTAAGTTAATATAAATAGTAAACCTAGTAAGTATTTATATCTTACTAGGTTTTTTCTACCTTACAATTACACTATTGTAACCGTCAAGTATAAAATTATATGGAGGTTCATTTAGCAAGTTTTTATCTATTTCGATTGTCAGTGTTTTGTATGTTATTACTTGTGGCAATATCATATCTGGTCTGGGCTCTACTATGTTAAAATAAATTTTGTAGTTTTTGCCTTCTCTCATTATCTTATCCACAGTCATTGTATAACCAGGTGTAGGAAATTGTTTAGTTATTGTAAGTAAGACCTTATCATTCTCTTCCTTTACTATTAACTCCTCCTGATTATTATAGGATTGGACAATTCCAAGTGCTTCAAAGGCTATTTCATTCATACTCTCTAATACCTCCTTGACTCGTTGTAAGACTATAATCGCCTCTACATGAGTAAGTTCTCTATTGGGATCAAAATTTGAATTTGAATCACCTATTATTATCTTATTATCAAATAAGAGTTTTAATGATTCTTTGCTTTCATTAGACATAGTATCAATATCTTTAAATGGGAGTTCAATTTCTGTATCTATTTCTACTCCAATTTCAAGAAGTTTATTCCCTAAAAGATAAGCCATATCCTCTCTTGATAATACTTTATTCGAGTCAGCACTAGAGGTTTCATAATTATAGTCAGCAAACAAGGAAGCCAATGAAGTTGTAAAGTCCAGCTCAGTTAGCGTACCTTGTGGGTCAAATTGCATAAAATTGTCCTTAGCTAAATAAGGAAAATAAGTAGCTAAGAATCCTCTACTAATAATATTGTCAGCCCAATGTCCTTGTAATTTCTCAGTAATTTCAGCATTAGAAATAGTGGCTGAAGACAAGAGCAAGGCTATTACCATAATCAAACTAAATATTCTTTTCACAAAACCCCCCCTTTATGACCTAACCCAATTTGCAGTGGTTTTCTGCAAATTAATGGTATGTTTAATGCAACGAACACCAAATTTACACAGTCCTAAGTCCTATTGGATGAGCAAATTTGTGTTGTTCTACTTGTGTCAATCATCGTTATTTTTATTATACCCCTTAATAAGATAGTATAAGTTTACATTATGGTTACATATATATTACAAATTAAAAACTGGAGAAAGTACTAAAGCAAACAAAAAACTCGAGATTATTGCTTACGTTCACCCCATAAAGGGGTACAAGCAGAATGACAATATGTCATCCATAGCATATAATCTCGAGTTTATCATTTGTTTTTAATTTTTCATTTATTTGTTACTTTTAGTTCTTCCCTATTACTTATTCCCTACTTCTTAGCATCCCCTAAATATGCTTCTTGAACTCTGTTATCTGCAAGGAGAGTAGGGCCGTCTCCTTCTAACACTATGGATCCCGTTTCAAGAACGTAACCATAGTCTGCTATTTCAAGAGCTTTTTTAGCATTTTGCTCAACTAATAGTATAGTATTACCTTGTCTATTAATCTCTTTAATGATATCAAATATATCCTTTACTAGTAAAGGAGCCAAACCTAAAGATGGTTCATCCAGCATTAAAATCTTAGGCTTTATCATTAGAGCACGGGCTACTGCCAGCATTTGTTGCTCTCCACCTGATAGAGTCCCTGCCTTCTGCCAATGTCTTTCCTTTAATCTTGGTAATAGATTATACATCTTATCCATTTGCTCAGTAATTTTTTGTTTATCATTAATTGTATATGCTCCTAAAATAAGATTCTCTTCTATAGTCAGATTAGCAAATATTCTTCTGCCTTCAGGTGAAAGAGATATTCCTTTCTTTACTATATCTTTTGTTGGAAGATTAGTTAAATCATCTTCATCGTATTTTATAGATCCTTCTTGCTTTTTAACCAAATTCATAATAGCACGTAAGGTAGATGATTTACCTGCACCATTTGAACCAATTAATGTAACTATTTTACCATCATCTATTTTTAGATTAATTCCTCTTAATGCTTTGATTCCGCCATAGCTAACATGCAAATTATCAATAGCAAGCATTTTAGTCCACCCCCAAATAAGCTTCAATAACTTTAGGATTATTTTGAATTTCATTAGGGCTACCATCTGCAATGTGAGCGCCATGATCTAATACATAAATTCTATCACAAACACCCATTACAACTTCCATATGATGCTCGATTAAGAAAATAGTAAGATTGAATTCTTCTTTGATTTTCCTAATAAACTCCATTAACTCTTGAGTTTCTTGAGGATTCATACCTGCTGCAGGTTCATCTAGTAAAAGAAGCTTTGGTTCAGTAGCTAAAGCTCTAGCTATTTCTAATCTTCTTTGTTTCCCATATGGAAGGGAGAATGCTTTCTCATCCTTCTCTTCATAAAGATCAAGCTTTTCTAATAGGTATTTAGATTTATCATACATTTCTTTTTCTTCTTTTGTATAATTAGGTAGTCTAAACACTGAAGACAAAAGGCCTGACTTCAATCTTAAATGATTTCCAATAAATACATTATCCATAACAGATAAATGTTTAAAGAGTCTAATGTTTTGAAATGTCCTACATATGCCTATTTTAGCAATTTCGTCAGGACTTAAAGTAGATAGTGAATGGGAGTTTTCTTCACTTGGGCTAAACACAATGTTACCTTCAGTTGGTTTATATACTCCAGTTACCATATTAAATACAGTGGTTTTACCAGCACCATTAGGTCCGATTAATCCAACTATTTCATCCTTTTTTACTTCAGCTGTAAAGGCATTTACTGCTACAACCCCACCAAATCTCATAGTAATATTATTAATTTTTAGCATATCTTCCCCTCACTTTCTCAAGGGCAGATTTCAGACTACCATCATCTCGCTTAAATATTACAGCAGCCATTAATATAATAGAGAATACTACCATTCTCAAACCAGGCATTGCTTCAGTTACCATAAAGCCTAATTTTAAAGGTTCATCTAAGAATCTTAATGCTTCCATGGCTATTGTTACTAGACATGCTGATACAATTGTACCTTTTATATTTCCCATACCGCCTAATACGACTATTAATATAATATTCCAGGTTAATGAGAATTTAAACAATGTTGGATCTATTGTACCTAGTGATACAGCTAGTAGTCCTCCACCAATTCCAGCAAAAAATGAACCTATAGTAAAGCTTAGAACCTTATGTTTAAAAAGATTTATCCCCATGCTTCTAGCCGCTATTTCATCTTCACGAATAGCCTTAAATGCTTTACCATAACTACTGTTAATAAGTAAGTATATAAAAGCTATAGTTACTACTGATGCTACTCCAGCCCAGAGTAAATTAATACTAGGCTTTATGCCAATATCGAAGTTATCATTTAAAAATTTCATAATAGTTCCATTGGTTTTCTGTGGTATTCCTTTGAGTCCCAAAGCCCCATTAGTAATACTTTGCATATTAATAATAATTATTCTTATTATCTCTGAAAATCCTAAAGTGGCTATAGCTAAATAGTCATCAGTAAGCTTCAATACAGGAGCTCCTATTAGAAATCCAAATAGAGCAGCCATTAATCCCCCTGCTATTACTGCAACAAGAAATGGAGTGTTTAAAGACTCTAGAAATGGAACCATAGGTTTCATATAGTAAGTCATTTGTTTTGTTTCTTGTGACATAGTAAGTATTGCAACTGTGTATGCTCCAATTGCCATAAATCCTGCATGTCCCAAGGAAAACAAACCAGTAAACCCATATATTAAGTTCAAACTAAGTCCAAGGATTATATATATAAAACAAAGATTTAATATTCTAACCTTATAGTTATCCAAAACAATATTGGCTATAACTATAGCAATTATAGCCAATATCATAGACACTATATATTTAGTCAATTTCTTTTTCTCCATGGCTACACCTTCTCTGCTGTTTTTTCTCCTAATAAACCTGTTGGTTTAATTAGAAGTATTACAATTAATAGAACAAATGCAAAAGCATCCCTATAACCTGTTAAGGTTGGTAAAAATGCAATAAGCATTATCTCGCCAAGTCCAAGAATAAAACCACCTAATACAGCTCCGGAGATATTTCCTATTCCACCTATTACAGCTGCAATAAAACATTTTAAACCAGGCATAACACCCATTGCTGGAAGCAATTGAGGATATTTTATTCCCCACATAACGCCACCAACAGCTGCTAAAAAGGACCCTACAAAGAATGTAAATGATACTACCATATTTATATCAATTCCCATTAGGCTAGCAGCTTCATAATCCTTCGATAAAGCTCTCATTGCCATACCAGTCTTTGTTTTCTTAATAACAGTATTTAATATGACAAGTAAAACCACCGTAACTACTGGAATAATCAAAGAAATAATATTTATAGATACACCTCTCATTATGATTACACCAGTCAAAATATCTGGTGCAGGAAAGGCCTTAGGTCTACCACTAAAAAGCATTATTGCTAAGTTCTGAAATAGGAATGATGCTCCAATTGCTGATATTAGATTTGTAATCTTAGGTGAGTTTCTCAATGGCTTGTACGCTAATCTTTCAAGTAAAACTCCTATAATTCCAGTAAAAATTGAGGCCAATATAAAAACTACAAACCATGGTAATGAAGTTAAAGTCAATCCATAATATGCTATGTATGCTCCTAACATAAACACCTCACCATGGGCAAAGTTTATTAATCTTAAAATACCATAAACTAAGGTATATCCTATTGCAAGTAGTGCGTAAAGACTACCTAATGATGTTCCATTGACCAAATGTTGTAGGAATTCCTGAATACTCATAATATTCCTCCAGTCTAATTAATGAAGAACTAAGAGTGAAAAGTGAAGAGCTAGGCTTGAGATTCTAGCTTACACTAGAATCTCAGGTTTTCTTAACTCTTAGTTCTTTGTTCTTAGTTCTTCACTATTTTTTATTCTTAATCGTCTTAATATGGTTCTACAGTTGTTAAATATATAAATTGTGCATCTTTTACTTGATTGATTACTGCTGATTTAACTGCATCACCATTTTCATCAAGAGTAATAGTTCCTGTAGCTCCTACAAAACCTTCTGTTTCTGCTAAAGCATCTCTTATAGCATTGGAATCAGCTGAGTCTGCTCTTTCTATTGCATCAATTATTACCATATATGCATCATATCCTAATGCAGCAAATGCATTAGCATTTTGACCAAATTCTGCTTGATATTCGTTTAAGAATTCTTCTGATACATTATTAACTGGAGCTTCTGATGTAAAGTGACTTGAGAATGCAGCACCTTCTACAGCATCTCCACCAATTGATAAGAATTCAGGTGATTCCCAAGTATCTCCACCTAAGAATTCTGCATCTATACCTAAATCTCTAGCTTGTTTAATAAGTAAAGCTGACTCTCCATAGTTACCTGGTGCAAATATTACATCTGGATTTAAAGATTTAACACTTGTAAGTTGTGCTGTGAAGTCTTGATCTCCAGCATTATATGATGTTGTAGTAAGTATACTGTTATCATCACCAGTCAAATCTTTAAATGCTTGTGTAAAATAATTTGAAAGTCCTACTGAATAGTCATTTTGTACGTCTTGTATAATAACTGCTGTTTTAGCTCCTAAATCATTGAAAGCATAATTTGCCATTACAGTTCCTTGGAAAGGATCTATAAAGCATACTCTAAAATAGTAATCATTATTAAGAGTTACCAATGGATTTGTAGGTGAACAACCAACAGCTGGTACTTCTGCATTCTTAACTATATCTCCAGCTGACATTGATAATGAACTACCATAACTACCAATTATAGCAACAACTTTATCTTGATCGATTAGCTTTGATGCTGCATTTGCAGCTTCAACTTTTTCAGATTTGTTATCAACGATAACTAATTCTACCTTTTTACCTAATACTTCACTAACTTTTTTATTAGCTAATTCAATACCTTCTACTGTCATTTCTCCACCTGCTGCATTTGCACCTGTCATAGGTTCAAAAACACCAATTTTGATAACTTCTGAATCTCCTGAACCACTTGGTTCACTTGGTTGACTTGTACCCTTATCTGCAGGTTCATTTGATGAACATCCAGCTAATGAACCAACAACCAACATGGCACACATAATCAATACTAAAATCTTCTTCATTTTATTGCCCCCTTTAGTTATATTACTGCTATAATTTGATATATTATACCTTGCTATTGAAATAAAGTCAATAAGCGAGATTGTTAATAAAATGTTAATATCAAGCCTTTTATGAGGACTTTAAAGGCAAACCATAAGTCTTGCATACGTTTTCCTAACAGAAGGCTCTTGTCTCCAAATATTTCCTAACAGCCCTATCTGTTATACCAATATTATCACCTATTTGTGAATTTACATATCCTAACTCTTTACATCTAATTATATACTCTTTCTTCAAATTTGTTAAGTAGGTTTTTTTAGAACCTTCTTTTATTAAATCAAAATCAATTTCATTATTACAAACATCCTTCAAAATTTGATCTAAATGCTTATCTATATACTTACAATTATTTATTATATCAAATTTCATTAGATTTGTATATTCTTCCATCGCTTTATTCCTATCATCATCTAGTTGGTTTAGTATATAGCCGATGTCTACTATGCTTTCTAAATTAAACTTATATAAAACATCACTAGTCCACTTATATTCATCTAGGGAATTAGCAAATCTTTCTTCTATAGGTATTCTATGAATTTCCCATATAATATCAAGTATCTTTCTTTCATCTTCTATAATTATACTCTTATATCTATTTTTATAAGGTCTACCTTTGTGATTATACTTGGAATTATAATATTTTGTATATTCCATATTAATTTTCTGCATACATTTACTTACTGGAATATTATGAAATTTAATTAAAAAATCATACCTATTATCTAAAATAGAATATGCCAATACTATAAAATCAGACTTTTCTTTTACATTTTCTAATATTTCTAATAATTTAGTCTTATCTTCATCCTCTTTAAATATATTGCACTTACCTTCATGGCTAATGTGATACATAGCACCATAGTATTGAATTCTAGGACTTCTACCCATTTTAGCCACTTCCTTTACTTTATATACTATTATATTATTCTACAAAAACCTTAAAAATCCTTCTTATTTACCAAAACAATTAAAACTCGAAATTATAAAGGTCGTATAAGTAGTTAGATACTTCGTAAAATGATAAAAAGGAA
>JAQVYQ010000024.1:0-8082 GCA_028708575.1 Tissierellia bacterium | reverse complement strand
TTTAGAGGCTATGGATGATAATCAAGATGAGCATTTATTATCAATTATTAATTTTGTTGTAGATTGGATTAGTACACATATACTTGGAACAGACAAATTAATAGCAGAAGTAATAAAAGGCGCTAATTAGCGCCTTTACCTGTTTTCTCCAAGATATATGATATGAAAAAACCAATACTACAATATATAATTCCAAATACTATATCCATTCCATATTGATTTGTTGGAACAATGGCAACTATAGACCCAAAAACAAAACCCAATATGGAGTAATATGTAATACCATAGGCTTTATCAAATAAGTAATTTATAAGCTTTGCAAATATAAATATGCATATGACAAATCCAATACCCACTGGTATCAAAATCATTATATTTAAATCTACTAAAGCATCTAGTAAAAATTCATAAAAACCTAAATACATAAGTATAAATGAAGCGCTAACACCAGGTACAATAGTCCCAAAACCAATTACTCCTCCACAAATAAGCAAGGCTATAATCCCAACATTGCTTTCAGGTATAATATTTATTACATTGTCTTCCAATATAGTAAAAGCCACTGTAATTCCAAATGTTATAATAGATGGAATAAGATAAGTTTTTTTAAAACCTTCTTTATTAGCATCCCTAATTACTGTGGAAATAGTCCCCAGCATCAATCCAATGAACAAAAACTTTATTTTGAACTCATGATTTTCAAATAAATATGACATTATCCTACTAAAAACCAAGACACCTGTTATCATACCTAAGCTTAATGGCAAAAGATCCATTGCTTTCTTAATAAAATCATGAAAAATATTTGCTATTGCTTCTGTCAATCTGTTATAAACTCCAAGCATAACAGCAAATGCGCCACCACTAACGCCTGGAGCCACAGCCCCTATTCCTATAACTAAGCCTTTGAAAAAATCTTTTAAACCATTCAAAATACATATCATCTCTCAATCAAAATCTATTTAGTGATTTCTTTAAGATAGTCCATAAATCCTTCTTTTAAATCATCATATCTTAATGCAAAATCAACAGTTGCCTTAAGAAATCCAATTTTATCTCCAACATCATATCTTTGTCCTTCAAAAACATATGCATACATTGCCTCTTTTTGAGATAGAGTCCATAGTGCATCCGTTAATTGAATCTCTCCGTTTTTACCAGGTTCAGTATGTTCAAGTATTTCAAATATAGCTGGATTAATTATATACCTACCTAATATAGCCATATTGGAAGGTGCCTTTTCAATAGATGGTTTCTCAACTAATCCTTTTACCTTATATACTCTATCTTCAATCAACTTTGCGTCTATAATTCCATATTTATTGACTTCTTCGCTTGGCACTTCTTGAACACCTAAAATAGTTGTTTTATACTGGTCATATATTTCAATCATCTGCTTTAAGCAAGGTTTCTTTGAATAAACAATATCATCACCTAATAGTACAGCACATGGCTCATCACCTATAAAGCTCTTAGCACAATGAATTGCATGTCCTAATCCTTTAGGTTCTTTTTGTCTAATATAGTGAATATTAGCCATATCAGATATCTTTCTAACTTCTTCTAACTGGTCAAACTTTCCGGCCTTTTCTAATTGTAATTCTAATTCAATAGATCTATCAAAGTGATCTTCAATACTCTTTTTGTTTCTTCCAGTAATAATCAATATTTCTTCTATACCTGAATTTACAGCTTCTTCAATAATATATTGAAGACTAGGCTTGTCTACAATTGGCAACATCTCCTTTGGCTGAGCTTTTGTCGCTGGTAAAAAACGAGTACCTAAGCCAGCAGCAGGTATAATAGCCTTTCGAACCTCCATAAAATACCCCCCCTAAAAATAGGCTCCATTTATAGGAGCCTTCATTTATTTAAACTATTCTAAAACCTACATCTCCAATCTTTTTCAATAAATCGTAAATATCGTCAGTTTCTATTCTAATTATATTTCTTTGTAGGCCATCATCTGTATTGCCAATAATAGTAATATTTAATATATTTGCATTTTCTTTGTGTAATAAATCTGTAAATTTAGCTAATTGTCCAGGCTTATTTAACATATCCACTACTATTTTATAACCTTTTTCTAAACCTATTATTGAAGCAAATGCATCAAATATTTTACGATGAGTTAAGATTCCAACGAATTCATTTTCTGAATTTATAACAGCTAAAAAAGGTATTTTGATCTTGCTTAACACATAGGAGGCTTTCTCAATTTCATCGTCTTCATAAATCATATTAATTTTGTTATCATAAATATCTTTTACCTTTTTATTGTGTAAATATTCATTGAAATCACTATAGTCTTCCTCAATAAACCCTTTATAGATAGTCTCCTTCAAAATCTGGCCCTTTAGTTGACCATTACTAAATACAGGCATTGATAAGAAATCATTTTGCCCCATATCCTTTAGGGCTCTTTCAATGCTATCTTCAAGATCAATAGTAATTACTTCTTCCTTTTTAAGTATATAATTTTTTACGAACATTAAACACACCCCCAATTATTTAGTTAATTATACTACATCTAACAAAAATATTGTAGAAACTAATTGAATTTTCTCTCAGTATCATCAAAATCATCTTCAATATTTTCTAGTCTATGTATAATCAAATAAAACTTTACTTTCAATATTTATACCCTATCTTTTCCTGGATATACAATTGCTCTTATTTTACTTGGATTTCCTATTTTGAAAACTCACTTAAAAGCAAAAAAGACTTCAAAAGAAGTCCTTGCATTTATATAAGCCATTCACCAAATAGAGAACCTATTAAGGTAACTGCTGTTTTTGCAGTTACATTGTTGTTATCAACCAATGGATTTATCTCTACAAATTCTGCACTGACCAGTTTTTCTGATTTTGCTATAATTTCCAAAGCCAAGTTGCTTTCTCTGTATGTAAGTCCTCCTAGTACAGTAGTTCCTGTCCCTGGAATATATAAAGGGTCCATACAATCCACATCGAAACTTACATGAATTCCATCCGTATCAGTGCTAGCAATCTTAATAGCCTTATCAATAACATCTGGCAAGCCAAAGAGATCTATCTCATGCATAGTAAAGACTGCGATTCCTAACCTTTTAAGAACTTCCCTCTCCCCTTTATCTAAATCTCTGCAACCTACATAAACAATGTTTTTTGGATTAAGTTTTGCATCTTTCCCACCAATAGATGTCAATTTTTCGTGTCCGTAACCTAAACTAACAGCAACAGGCATCCCATGGATATTTCCAGTAGGGGATGTTTCTTCTGTATTTATATCGCCATGTGCATCAAACCATATTACTCCAAGATTTTTCTTATGCTGCAAAACTCCAGCAATAGTACCAATTGCTATACTGTGATCTCCACCGATAATAAGGGGAAATCTTCCCTTTTTCATTACTTCAGATACCTTTTCACATAATTGCCCATTTACTCTAGCAATTTCATCTAGACATTTTAGTTTTTCACCATTATTTTCTTCAATTTTACTTCTATTAGCTACAATATCTCCCTCATATTTAACATCATAGCCAATATTTAATAGCCTATCTTCTATCTTGGCATAACGTACAGCTAATGGTCCTAAAGCAGCACCAGGAATGCATCCTCCTAGGTCCATAGCTGCTCCAATAATCGAAATATTTGGATTTATCTCTGGTTTCATTCTGTGTCTCCTCTTAAATTTACATTATGTATTTGTTCAACTACTATTCTAGTATTACTCTTTTACATTCTTAATTTTATCTCAGTAGTAAAACATCTATAAATCATTTAAACTTAGTATATCACTAAACATAAAGGCTTATCAAGATTAACAATATGAAATAACTTCTAGATTTATGGGTATATATTAAAATATATTTTTTACTTCAAGGAGGACATATGAGATTAATTAATATACTATTTATTATACTAGGTCTAATATTTACAGGTATAGCCATGATAGGAATAATTGTTCCAGTTCTACCAACTACACCTTTTCTAATAATATCATCCTGTTGTTTTGTACGAGGATCTGAAAGATTTAATGTCTGGCTAAAAGATACTAAGGTTTATAAGGATTATGCTGAAGATTTTGTAAGGGATAGATCCATGACATTTAAAAGAAAGGTTAAACTTATGTTTATATCTGATGCAATGCTAGCATTTCCATTAATAAAATTAGATAGTATCAATATAAGATTGTTTATAATAGCTGTAATTGCTTTGAAGTATTGGTATTTCATATTTATGATAAAGACCAAGAAAGAATAAAATAAGCTAATAGAAATTTGAATTTCTATTAGCTTATTCAATAACCTTTTCCGACCTATTATTTAATCTTCTTCCTTTTTTGGTGCCATACTAGCTGTTAATCTTTACTTTTATTCCATCTTCTATTTCATTATCTGGTGATAATATGATTATTTGTCCTTCTTCTATACCATCAAGTATTTCAATCTGTCTTTGGCTTTCTATTCCTGTTTTTACTTGTGTGAGAATAGCCTTACTATCAATTATTGTAAATACATAGTCTTTACCTTCCATGTCGAATACTGCGTTCTCTGGTGCTAATAATGTGTCCTCACTTTTATCAGTAATAATTTTTAAATCCAACTCATAACCAGGCTTAATATTTTCAACTATTTCATTTATCTGAATTTCTACTTTAATTCTCTTTTGCTCAATTCCTAAATCCGATATTTTACTAAATGCTCTTGGATGAATTTTTGTAACCTGTCCCTTAATATCAGTTAAACCTAAATCATCACTTGAAATAACAACTTGGGACCCTTCTTCAAACTTTACTATATCTCCAGTAAGTATGTCTGCTTCAATATACATGGAATTTGTATTTCCAATCTCTAAAACATGCATACCTGGCTGTAAGTAGCTGCCTTCATCAATATCCTTAAACAAAACAACACCTTCTATTGTTGATGTAATCGTAAAATCTTTCCCAGAATCCATTAGACTTTGTTTTTGTAAATCCAGCTGTTTTAGCTGAGCTTCATATTGAGTTAGGATATTTGATGAAACTGGTTTACTTAATTGCTGTAAATCAAGCCTTGCCTTTTCTAGATTTCTCTTTTCAAAATCTAAATTTCTAACAGCCGACTCATATTCATAACTACTAATAGCTCCTGCATCTAATAAAACTTCTTTATCTTTTAATTCCTTTTCTGCATTTTCTATTATTGTTTCAATATTATTTATTTCTATATTTTGTTTTTCTATTGTCTCATCATCTACTGGTTTTTTTGCTTCATTATATTGAGCTAAAGCTGATGATTTTTGTGCATCAATATCTTCTATCATCCTAGCAATATCTTCTCCATCTAATCTAACAAGTAGATCTCCTACTTTTACAGCATCTCCAATATCAACCATAACATCTACAACTTTCCCCGAAGTTGGAGAATATATATTTACATAATCCTTTGTCTTTACTTCACCTATTTCCTCAACATATGAAGATATATTGCCTTTTATTACTTCTTCAGCATTTACTTCAACAGCAGAGTTTTGAGAAGCAATAGCTGCTACAATTCCAAGAATAACAATTACTATAATTGCGAAAATTATTTTCTTTTTCAAATTAACATTTCCCCCTTCTTTGAATTAAGAACTAAGAACTAAGAGTTAATGATAAAAAGGAACCGACCCCTTTTATCATTTTCAAGTCCGAAACAGTGAACGGAATTCTATTATCATAAGCCGTACCTCTCCTACGAAACTCTATTTTTCAATGCTTCTATAAAATTAATATCATGAATCTTTCTTATTGTTGCTAATTGGGCAATGCTTACAAATAATATAGTAACCATGGCAGCAATTGCAAAACTAGAAGGCTGAACAAATCCTGGTATTGTATATATTTCTGTAGAAACCGCTTGAGCTATTCCTTTACACAATGAATATCCTAAAGGAATCCCAATAATTATACCAAATATGGCCATTATTCCATTTTCTCTAGTAACTAATCTATAAATCTCTTTCTTTTCAAATCCCATAACTCTTAGGGATGAAAACTCCATAGTCCTTTCATTAATACTAATAGATGTAACATTATACACAATAGCAAAACCTAAGGCACCTGCAAATACTAACATAACCCCTATAGATGCAATAGTCATATCCATAAACTCCATAATCCCATCTTTCATCTCATTAATTGTTTGTACTTGTCTTATATTCTTAATATCCTTTAATTTACTCACTACTTCATCATTAGAGTTTAGCAAGACTCCTGTAACTATGTCCTTTTCATCTAGAAATTGGTAGATTTGATCAATATTCATATAGGCATTGCTACCTAAATACTGTTGTATAATTCCCTTTACTTCTATATCTTGGTCTTCACTATCTGGTAGGTAGCTGTCTACTACAATGGTATCACCTACTTGAACCTTTAGCTGCTTTGCCAATATATCAGATAAAAATATACCATTTCCCTCCAAATATACTTCATTGTTCTTTGAATCCTTAAAGTAATACATTTCAGTATCTTGTAAAACTGCTATTACACTAACCGTTTCCTTTTTCCAGCCATTTCTAAGCTCTAATGGCATTTCAACCTTTGGCTCCATATAGTCAATATCTATAAGCTGAGATATTTCTAACATAGTATTCTTATCCATTGGCAATGAAAAGTCCACATTATAATCCATAGTCTGAAACTCTTCAAATTGAGAAATAAACATAGTATCAATAATTGAGTACAAATATATAGGAATCATAGTTATAGAATAAGTAATTCCTATTCCAAACACTAAAAATAAAGCTCTTCTCTTATTACGAAATATATTTCTAATTACAACCTTCCAACTAAAGGATACTCTCTTCCAAAACATATTAATTCTTTCAAGCCAAATCCTACTACCAGATTTAGGCTCTTCTGGCTTCATAGAATCAGCTGGTAAAATCTTCAATACATTCCGAGCCCCTAAGAGTCCAGATATTATACAAAATATAGTAGTTAAAATGACCCCAATTATTAAATAGGAATAATCTATATTCATTTTAAATAGGGGTACATTGAAAAACATAATATACAACAAAGTCATATACTGGGATAGTGGAATACTTAGGAGTATTCCTATGACTGAACCAACTAGCCCAATAAGGAAAGCATATTTGGCATAATGAAGCATTATATCCTTATTAAGATAGCCCATAGCCTTCATAACGCCTATTGACATTCTATCTCTCTTTACTATTCTTGAAAGCATTATATTAATTATTATTGCTGCAACTATTAAGAAAATCAATGTCACTGATTGGGACATTATATAAAGAGAATCTATTTCTTGCATCATTACTGTATGGCTTAATTGCTCTTCTCTTGTTAAGATTTGCCTTACACCATATCTATCAAGCTCATCTTCGACTTCATCTTTTATTATATCTGCTCTTTTTAAATAATCTTCATCTAGTGTAATCATAACTTCATTATAACTTCCACCATAACCAAAGGCTGTTTCAGCAAACTCTTCAGTTACGTATAAAATTCCAAATGTATCTTCAGATGGCATTACAGATTGCTCATTTTCCATTAGATAGATATACTCTGGGCTTCCTGCAACTCCCATAATCTCTAGAGAATACTCATATCCTCCAATATAGGGAGTTAAAATATCTCCAACTTTCATACTTCTTCCATCAAAGAATTGCTTAAGGACTAACGTTTCCTTTGGATTATCATCTATAATTTCTCCATCATATATATATAAATCATTTATAATAAAGTCCTCATCAGGTAAAGATACAATCCTTACATTTACCTTCTCATTTGGATCTTCTACTCTTAGAGGAACATCTAAACTTATTCGACCTTGTGCTAATTCAATTCCTTCTATGGATCTTAATTTATCAATAGCGTTTTTAGGAATTCTATTTACCTGAACAAATATATGACCAAAATTTGTATTCTCATAGTATTGAGTTATAGAGTTATATAAATTATCAGCAACCATATTAAATGATACATAAGTAGTCAGTGCTAGAATAATGAGAATTGTAACTGATATAAACTGTCCTTTAGTTTCCTTTATAGATCTTAATAGTTTGATATCAAGCTTTTTCATTACCACTCAATCCTTTCAGGATC
>JAQVYQ010000076.1 GCA_028708575.1 Tissierellia bacterium | reverse complement strand
TATGTCCTTGTTTGCAGCAATTTTAATATTGATATCAGGCTTTACAGTAGCCTGTAGTATTTTACCTGACAATACTTCAGAAGAGATGGACTCTTTTGTCGTATATATCAAGGAAGATGGACTTTATTACTCTTATCTAAGTGGTGCAAATGAGACAAAAATTCATCAAGGTAATAGCTTTGCCTACCCCCTAATATCTAGTGGGGGAAATTATATAGCATATACTAAGGAAGACAGCCTTTATATATATAGTGTAAAAGATAAAAGCTATGAAAAAATAGATGATGGGATAGATCATTATTATAGATCCTATGATTGGATCGATGATACGTCCTTAATATATGGTTCAGGTGAAAAATCAGGATTTACAGTATGGAATGTACTTTCTAAAGAAAAAAGGTCACATTTAGATGAATACTATTATACAGGATTGATATCTGCTAAGAATGATATGGTTTATGCTAGTAAGGCTAGTAGATGGACTACAGCAGAAGGAGACTTTATGTCCAATGATGGCATAGTAGAAATAAGCCTAAATAATTATGATGAAAATAAAAAACAATTTTCTACAAATATAATTGTGGAAGGCAGAAAGTCTACAGATGATACAATAGGTTATAATCCTGTTGTATGGGATATTTCAGCTGATGGAAGGTATGTTTATATAATGGAAAAACCTGCTTCAGCCTCCCTTAGTAGTGATGTAATTGGTATTGGTATATATGATTTGAAAGAAAAAGCACATACAGAATTTATAGATATAGAAACATTATCCTATAAAAATCATTTAGCAATTAATCCAGCTAATAATATGATTGGTTTAATTGAAGGTGCTGGCAGAGACATGATTGAAAACAAGAGAGTAATTACATTAGATATGTATAAGGATAAAGCTTACGATATTAGTCATATCAATAATATTACTAATGAGGATCTTGTGGCTATGACTCCTAGTTTTACTCTAGATGGGAAGAAATTATTATATTCAGCTACTGAAGCTATAAGTCCTAATAATATAACAGACTATAATCAAATTTATAATGAATGGGAAAAACAGCCATATAGTATTTATGAATATGACTTAGATAGTTCTCGGGTACGAAAGATAACAGAAGGAAATGATTTTGATTTTATGCCAATGGATATATCTAATGATGAAATATTATTTAGTAGATATAAGGGCAATGATTACTATAGTTTAATAAAGCTAGTTAATGGTAAAGAGAATATTGTAGCGGATAATATTATGTTTAGTGGTGGGAAGGATAATCATCCCTTTGGATTCTACGGACATATACACACTGAAATGGGCATGGATATTTTCATAAGTAAAAACAAAAAATCTAATAAAGAAGAAGAAATTGATACAGGTAAAATGGAAGAATTATATAAGCTTAAAGGAACCTATATAGGTGATAATTCAAAAGTTGGAAATATTATTAGTCTTTTAGACTTTCCAGAAGAATTAACATCTAACGGAATGGAACTGTTCACTAAGGAGGAACCTTTTGGTTTACAAATTAATTTTCAAGCTAGTGATGAGATAATAGCAAAATATATATCAACTAGTTCAGATTATGTTTGGAGACCACAATCCTTGATTTTATTTTCACTTATTGATAATTTGGACTATATTCAATATGGTATAAATAGCGATGACGTAAAAATCACTGCATCTTATATCAATAGGCAGGTTGCAGATAGTTTGACTATGTCATCAATAGGACATAAAGTTTCAGAAGTAACTGAAAGTAAAAAGCTTTTTAAGGAGTTTTATAGTGTATACGGTTATGAATACAATATAAAATCAAACCAACCTGAAGGATTCGTAGGCCATATTGTAATAGAGGATAATATCTTACACTTCAGCCAAGTGGAAATAGTCGAATGGGATGATCAGGAAAGGGTAAAAGAGTTGGGACTAAATCAATCTGATTTCCCAAATGGATATTCAATTATCCATAAGAACAATGGAGAAACAAGCTTTGAATTAACTGATGATACTATATATACATTTACAGATATGTATCTTAACTTTGTAGATGAACCAGAAAGTAATAGACTTTATTCCACAACAAAAATTGATGAATTTCTAAAACATTTAGGTGAGTATAATTTAAACGATATTCCACTTTCTGAACAAAAATTACCATACTTCATTGAGGTAATGGATGGAAAGGTGATTAGTATTACTGAAAAGTTTAAATATACAATCTAGTTTAATGAAGTACAGGCAATATCTCTCCTGCAAAACAAGGGTGGGAACCCATATTGGTTCCCACCCTTGTTTTGTGTATCTGCTATTTATTATTAGGCCGCTTTCATCAATCTCATAGCCATCGATTATGGCCCTACAACAATTTATTTTTAACAAGTAATTGAGTAAACTTATGATTATTAGTGTGAAAAAGGTTAATAATATATTTATATTGACAACATATAGATAATCATCTATATTAATCATATAGATGATTATCTATATAGGAGGTGATGATAAGTGATTGATTATGATGAAAATTCAAAATTACTAAAGGCTGTTTCTGATGCAAATAGACTGAAGATAATTGATATATTGTCATGTGGTGAAAGATGTGCCTGTGATATACTTGAGAAATTCGACTTTACGCAGCCTACACTTTCTCACCATATGAAAATTTTGACTGATGCGGGTTTTGTTAAGGTTAGAAAGGATGGGATTTGGAACTATTACTCACTAGAGATGAATGAATGCAACAATATAATTAAAGTTTTAAATGAAGTATTTCATGAATCTGAAAACTGTATTTGTAAGACAAATTCCAATATAGAATGTAAATGCTAATAGAAGGGGATTAAATTGAAGAAGATGGACCTATTAAATAGAGCTTACTTAGTATAGTTAAATAGTTTTGAATGAGAGGTGTAATATTTATGGCAAAGAAAAAGCTTCAATCAGGAATTAGTTTCTTTGAAAAATATCTTACTATATGGGTAGCCATATGTATGATAATTGGAGTACTAATAGGAGTTTTCCTACCAAGCATCCCAGAGTTTCTTAATAATTTCGAGTATTATAATGTATCAGTTCCTGTGGCAATACTGATTTGGTTAATGATATATCCAATGATGTTAAAAGTTGACTTTAAAAGTGTAAAGAAGGTAAGCGAAAACCCTAGAGGCCTTATAGTTACTTGGGTGACAAATTGGCTGATTAAGCCATTTACTATGTATGGAATAGCATATTTCTTCTTTTTTGTAGTTTTTAAAAACATAATATCAGCAAATCTGGCTAAGGATTATCTAGCAGGGGCAGTACTTTTAGGAGCAGCACCTTGTACTGCAATGGTCTTTGTATGGAGTCATTTAACAAAGGGTGACCCTGCATATACCCTTGTGCAAGTTGCGACAAATGATTTGATAATCTTAATAGCATTTGTTCCAATAGTAGGATTTTTACTTGGAGTTAGTGGATTTGCCATTCCTTGGGGTACATTATTCTTATCTGTTGTTTTATTTGTTGTAGTTCCATTGGCAGCAGGTATAATATCTAGAAATGTAATTACTAAAAATAAGGGATTGGAGTATTTTGAAAAAGCA
Source organism: Tissierellia bacterium (assembly GCA_028708575.1). GTDB lineage: Bacteria > Bacillota > Clostridia > Tissierellales > Tissierellaceae > UBA3583. Next base: position 3,430 of record JAQVYQ010000076.1, on the reverse strand, counting down.
TATATTCCAAAATTCAATAATGTAACTACAATTGGACTTCTGCTAACATTAATAATTTTATTCTCATTCCAAGGTCAGACTATAATAGGAAATCCATTGAATATAATTCTTATAGCTGTGCCTTTGACAATTCAAACATTCTTAATATTCTTCATAGCTTATTTTTGGTCAAAGGCTTGGAAGCTACCACATGATATTGCTGCACCTGCAGGTATGATTGGAGCATCTAATTTCTTTGAACTTGCAGTAGCTGTAGCCATATCCTTATTCGGATTAGATTCAGGTGCAGCATTGGCAACTGTTGTAGGGGTGCTGACTGAAGTTCCAATAATGCTAACTCTTGTTAAGATTGCAAACAATACTAAAGGCTGGTTTGTTGAGATAAATGAATAAAAGGTTGGTATTATAATGAAAAAGAAAGTTGCTTTTATATGTGTACACAACTCCTGTCGGTCACAAATGGCAGAGGCTTGGGCTAAAAAATTAGGTAGTAATGTATTAGAGGTTTATTCTGCAGGTGCAGAAAACTACCATCAAGTAAAACCTTTGGCAGTTCAGGTAATGGAAGAGGCAGGAGTTGATATGAGTGGTCATGCTCCAAAGCTTTTGACACATATACCAGAAGAAGTAGATATATTGATTACTATGGGATGTAATGTAGTATGTCCCTTTGTTCCAAGTAGCCATAGTGAAGACTGGGGTTTAGAAGATCCGTCAGGTGGCCCAATAGAGGGATATAGAGATACCAGAGATATTATTAAGGAAAAGGTAGAAGATTTAATTACAAGAGTTAAAAATAATGAAATCTAGTTTAAAGTTCAAATCTTTGGACGTATAAGGGGGATTTATATGAAAGGTAAAGAAAGAATAAAGGGTAACATTCGAAAAAAGTATTCTGAAGTTGCCCAAAAAGGTTCCACGGGAGGGTGTTGTAGTAGCGGATGTAGCTGTGGTAGCGCCCCAATTGATATAAAAGAATCATCAATTCAAATTGGCTATACTCTAGACGATGTATCAAATGTACCAAAAGAATCAAATTTGGGATTAGGCTGTGGCAATCCTATTGCAATAGCTTCTTTGAAAAAGGGTAAAGTAGTACTTGACCTTGGAAGTGGTGGTGGTTTTGATTGCTTTCTAGCAAGTAGGCAGGTTGGTGATACAGGATATGTTATAGGTGTTGATATGACTCCTGATATGGTTTCATTAGCAAGAAAAAATGCTGAAGAAGATGGATATAAGAATGTGGAATTCAGACTTGGCGAAATAGAGCATTTACCTGTAGCTGATGAATCAGTGGATGTAATTATTTCAAATTGTGTAATTAATCTATCTTTGGATAAGGAGAAAGTATTTAAAGACGCATATAGAGTTCTTAAGGTAGGCGGAAGATTATCCATTTCAGATGTAGTTGCTACAGCAGAATTACCAAGTGAGATAAAGCAGGATTTAAAGATGATGACTGGATGTATAGCAGGTGCAGAATATGTTGAAAACATTAGGACTATGCTACATGATGCTGGTTTTAAGGATATAAAATTGACTCCTAAGGATAATGGTAAAGAGATTATCAAGTCATGGGTACCGGATAGAAATGTTGAGGATTATGTTAGCTCCTATATTATAGAAGCAACAAAATAATATGTTTAGAAAATAGGTTAAAGGCTGGCATTAGCGGGCCTTTAACCTTTTAGAATAAGAGGCGTAAATTGTGAAATAATATACTAAAACTATTGACATACACAAATATAAATTATAATATGTATACATACCCATATGGGCATATGGGATTATACTTGAATAAAACTCCAGGGAGGTAATAAATCAATGAAAGATAAAACCAAATTATATTTACTTACGGGTTTTTTAGGGGCAGGAAAAACTACTTTCTTAACTAATGTTTTAAAAGATTTAGAAGGAAAAAAGCTAGCAGTAATAATGAATGAATTTGGTAAGGTAGGTATAGATGGAGCATTAATCCAAAAGGAAGGAATGGAGCTTGTAGAGATAAATAGAGGCTCAATATTCTGCTCCTGTTTACAACTTTCCTTTGTATCTGCTTTGATTGAGATGGCAGATAGAAATATGGAGTATGTATTTGTTGAAAGTTCAGGCTTAGCTGACCCATCTAATATAGGAGAATTTTTAGAAGCTGTAGAGGTTGCCAAGGGCGATGTATATGATTATAGTGGAGCTATTTGCATAGTAGATGGGGTCAATTTCTTAGAACAGATAGAAGATATTGAAACAGTAGAAAGGCAACTTAAATTTTGTCATTTAGTAATTATCTCTAAAGTAGATTTGATTGATGATATAAGTTTAAAAGTGGTTAAGGAAAAGATTAGACAAATAAACCCTAAGGCAGATATTATTGAATCTATAAATGGGAATATAGAGTATAATTTCCTTGATAAAGACCTTATGAAAGAAGATTGGGTTGGCATAGAAGATACTACTAATACTCCTGAAAACAAGCCAAAGACTTTAACTTTAACCTATGATGAAGAATTAACTAAAGAAAAACTCACTGAGTTTTTAGATATTATAAAAAAGGATAGTTATAGAATAAAGGGTTTCTTCAAACTTGAAGATGGATGGAATCAAGTAGATGTTGTTAATAAAACTATTGACTATAAAGCAACTGATAAAGGTGAAAATGTATCTGAGCTAGTAATAATATCTAAGATAGGACCTCATATAATTAAACCAATATTTAGTGCTTGGGAAGAGGTAGTAGGAAAAGATATGAAGTTAAGATAAGAAAGGAAGTATTGCATGGATAAATTAACAAATTATTTCAAACTGCTTTCCGATGAAACTAGGTTGAGAATAATGGTGCTATTATTTCATAATGAGTTGTGTGTATGTCAAATAACTGGTATTACCGGCATTTCTCAACCTAATATATCAAAACATCTTGCTAGGCTTAGAGATATGGGATTTGTAAAAGATGAGAGGAAAGAACAATATACTTTTTATTCATTAAAGATGGAAGATAAATTATTTGAAGATATACTTGAAAAAATTGTTGCTAATATTGAAGATTATCCGACACTTAGATTGGATATAGAAAAGAGTAGAGCAGCTGCAAAATATATAGAACTTACAAGTATGAATAAGTAAAAAAGGAAGTGGATTTGATGAGGAGGAGTTTAAATGGTAATTAAAATATTAGGGACAGGATGTTCCAAATGTGAGAAATTAGAAAAAAACATGAAAGAAGTTTTAGAAGAATTAGGAATTGATGCCACATTAGAGAAAGTGGAAGAATTGAAAGAAATAGTTCGTTATGGGGTTATGACTACTCCAGCACTTGTTATAGATGATAAGCTAGTATCAGTTGGTAAGGTTCTATCTACAAGAGATCTTAAGAAACTATTATCAATATAAAATCAATCAAATGCTAGGGATAATTACTAGCAACACAATGGAT
>JAQVYQ010000023.1 GCA_028708575.1 Tissierellia bacterium | reverse complement strand
TCATATGTTTTCCAAATATATTCTAATTCTTCAAAATACGAAGTCAAATCTTCTTTCTTCTCATGTGATAAAGCAATTATGAATGCATTAATCAAACTCATAGGAGCAACTAATGAATCAATAAATGAAATCATATCACTTCTAGCAATTAAATCTACATCTGATTGCCTTGTTGCAGGAGATAATTTGCTATCTGTAATAATAATAATTGGACATTCTTTTCCTTTTGCATAATCTAAAGCCTCAAGTGTTCTTTTTGAATATCTTGGGAAAGTAATAGCAATTATAACATCATCCTTATCAACATTTGTCAATTGCTCAAATATATTATTAGCTCCATCAGTTATCATTTTAACATTAGGAAATATGAAATTTAAATAAAAGCACATATACCCTACTAAAAAAGTTGAGCTTCTCATACCAATTACATGAATAACTTTACTATTGATGGTTAATTCAACAGCCTTTTTTAGACTATTCATATCAATATCAGATATAGTCCTCTTAATATTATCTATATCATTTTGCATTATACTTGTTAAATTGTTACCATCTGATAAGTTTTCTGCAAGTGTCATTCTCTGAACAGTGGTAAGTTTGCTTTTAACTACTTCTTGAAGTTCTTTTTGAAATTCTTTATATCCACTATAGCCTAGTGCATTTGCAAATCTAACAACCGTTGATTCACTTACTTTTAATGTAGAACCAAGTGCAGCTGCAGTCATAAATGAAGCTTTATCATAATTACTAATAATATATTCTGCAATTATTTTTTGTCCCTTACTCATTTTTAAATAATTTACTTGAATATTATCTATTACATTGTTTTTTCTAGTCATTTTATATCACCTAATTTATTAGATTATAACCTTCGTACAAAGCGGACGTATTCAATTCTTCAGTACCCTTTGGTACTCTTCCAATTACAGCCTTTTCTAAAGATTCTTTAGATACTAAATTTGTTATTTTATTTATTACACCAAGTGCAACTATATTAGCAACCATTGATTTATTTAACTTGTTAGTAGCTGTATCCAATATAGGTACCCTATATATTGTTACATCATCTCTATCTGGTGTTTCTATAGATTCATCTATTATTAATATTCCTCCAGATTTAAGACCACCTATGTATTTATCACAAGATAGTTGAGTCAATGATAGTAATATATCACTTTTTTCTACTTTTGGGTAATCAATTGCTTCTTCACTCAAGATTACTTCTGCCTTACTTGCTCCACCTCTTGCTTCAGGACCATATGATTGTGATTGTATGGCATTTAAACCATCATGTAATGCAGCTTCAGCTAATATTATTCCACCTGTAATAAGTCCTTGTCCACCTGACCCAGATAATCTTAATTCCTTATGTTTCATATTAATCCTCCCCTTTATTGAAAGATTCTATAAGTTTTCCATATTGTTCTGTATATTCAGGTTTTTTTACATCATGAAATTTTCCTATCTTGAATTTACCTTCTTTTTGTTCTTCTGTTAGTTTATCCCAGGCCTTATCCATTACTGCACTTTCTTTTACTGTTTGCAACATATCAACTGCAGATCCTTTCTTATTCTTTCTGCCATAATATGTTGGACACGCAGTTATTGCTTCTATAAAGGAAAAACCTTTATTTTTTATTCCATCTGCAATATATTTTTCCAATTGTTTTGCTGCATATGCTGTTCCCCTAGCTATATAAGAAGCTCCTGCTCCTTTTGTTAATTCACATAAGTCAAAGTTCGCATCTAAATTTCCATAAGGAGCTGTTGTACCTTTATCTCCTGTTGGTGTTGTTGGTGAATATTGCCCACCAGTCATTCCATATATGTTGTTATTAAACACTATAGTTGTTATATCTATATTTCTTCTACATGCATGAATCAAATGGTTACCACCTATGGCTGATGAATCTCCATCCCCTGTTACTACTATAACATTTAATTTAGGATTTGCCATTTTGACTCCAGTTGCAAAGGCTAATGCTCTACCATGAGTTGTATGAAGTGTGTTAAAATCTAAATATCCTGGAGCTCTTGATGAACAGCCAATACCGGATACAATACATACATCATCTTTGTCTAATCCTAATGAATCTATAGCTTTCACAATTGCTCTTGTAACTATTCCATTACCACATCCTGGACACCAAATATGTGGTAGTGTATCTTCTCTAAAATATTTTTTAACTAAAGTACTAGCCATTGTAACCCTCCTTAACTACTGAGATTATTTCATCTGGAGGTATTATTTCTCCATTCAATCTTCCATATTTTTCGACTTTGGTATTCTTACCAGCTATTCTATCTACTTCTAAGTAATATTGTCCATCATTCATTTCTACCACAAGAATTCTCTTGACTTCCTTTGATAGCTTTTCCAATTGTTTTTCGGGTGAAGGCCAAATTGTAATAGGTCTAAACATTCCAACCTTATAACCATCTTTTCTTAAGGATTTAATAGCACTTTTTGCTGACCGAGAAGTGCATCCAAATGCTACAATTGCTGTATCTGCATCATCTAACATATACTCTTCAAAAGTACAGATATCTTCTGTATTGTCCTCTATTTTATCTATTAATCTTCTCATCAATCCTTCAGCTTTCGTTGCCCCTGCAGGAAAACCAGTTTCACTATGAACTAGGCCTGTTACATGATATCTATACCCTGACCCAAATGCTGCCATATCTGGTACTATTTCTCCTTCTTTTACTTCATATGCTTTATATTCTTCTGGAGAACAAGTTGGTTTTTTTCTATCTATAATTTCTATTTCAGCATCTTTTGGAATTTCTATTCTTTCCCTCATATGCCCTATTACTTCATCTAAAAGAAGTATTACAGGTGTTCTATATTTTTCAGATAAGTTGAAAGATCTAATTGTTATATCATATATTTCTCTAACCGAATTGGGATATAATACAATAATTGAGTGATCACCGTGAGTACCCCATTTTGATTGCATAATATCTCCTTGAGCTGGAGAAGTTGGTAAACCAGTACTTGGCCCACCTCTTTGCACATTTACTACTACGCAAGGAACTTCAGATATAATTCCATACCCTAAATTTTCTTGCTTTAAACTAAATCCAGGACCTGATGTTGCAGTCATTGATTTTAATCCTGTTAAAGATGCTCCTATCGTTGCACCCATGCTGCTTATTTCATCTTCCATTTGTATAAATTTCCCACCAATTTTTGGAAGCTCAACAGCAGAAATTTCTGCAATTTCTGTTGATGGAGTAATAGGATAGCCAGCATAAAATTTCATGCCAGCTCTTAAAGCTCCCTCAACACACGCTTCATTACCTTGCATTAATTTAATAGTCATATTACTTACCTCCTAGCCAAATGGCGAAATCAGGGCATCTTAATTCACATTGTCCGCATTGAATGCAGTCTTCTAAACGTTTTACAACTACTATCTCATTTTCTAATTCCAAAACATTCTTTGGACAGAAAGCAACACATATACCGCACCCTTTACACCATTTATCTTCAACTGTATGTGATTTCAATCCAACTGTTGTTGTCGTTGCCATTGTAATTCCTCCTTGATAATTTACTTATAAAAAACTAATGCAAATCAATATATAATGGAAATGCTATCAAATAATACATTGGTTTGCAATAAATATTTCAACATTGTTAATATTTCTAATGTTTTAACAATTTACCCTCTTCCATTATGCAACCGTCAGAGTTTTTCCACACAGTACAAAATAGGCGGACTATTAATCTGATTTATGAAGTCGAATTTTAAAACATTGTATTCTTTTTGATTTATATAACTAAGATAATTCTCAATAGCTTCTTTTTCTTCTAATCCACCTGCATGTCCAATATAAGCTGTTACAAGTAAGAGGCCATTTCCATTTAGAATTTCTAAAGACTTTTTTATGCTTAATATAGTACTTTTCTTATTAGTCTTAATTGTTTTATTACCTTTTGGTAAATAGCCTAAATTATAAACTATAAAATCTACTTTTTCATTAACATAATTGTCAATATACTCATGACTGTCATTAATTAGTTTTACTCTGTTTTCTAAACTATGCTCTTGTAATAAATCATATGTGTTCTTAATGGCTATTTGCTGAATATCAAACCCATAAACTTTACCATTTTCTCCAACTAAATCTGCTAATAACAATGTATCATTTCCATTACCAACTGTGCAATCTAAAGCTATTGATCCATTTCTTACGTTTTCATTCATTAATTTTCTTACTATTTTAATAGTATTTACAATTATTTTATATTTCATTTTAAACGCCAAACTATCCTAAAGTGATTTAAGATAGTTTGTCTCCTCTTCATTTAGAAATCGCCAATTCCCAGTCAAAAGCCCACCTAACTGTAGTTGCCCAATAGATACCCTTTTCAACTTCTTTACAGGATGATTAATTGCCTCACACATTTTTTTAACTTGTCTGTTTCTTCCTTCATGAATTTCTATATCGAGAATTGATTCATCTATATAGTTTTTAGCTATTTTAACTTTTGCAGGTGCTGTTTTTTTTCCATCAATATATATACCATTTCGGATTTTTTCCAATTCAACTTTATTAGGAACACCTTCCACTATAGCAATATACTTTTTTTCTACTTTATTGCTTGGATGAGTTAATTTATTAGTCATTTCTCCATCATTTGTTAATAATAATAAACCTGTAGTATCTGCATCCAATCTTCCTACAGGATATATCCTTTCACTTACACCTTCAATTAAATCCGTTACTATTTTTCTACCCTTTTCATCCTTTAAAGTAGATACATAACCCACTGGCTTATTTAACATTATATAGATTTTTCTGTTTTCCAATAGAATTCTCTTATCATCAACATATACTTTGTCTTCCTTAGTGTCTACTAACGTACCTAAAACATCAACAACTTTATTATTTACCTTAACTCTACCTTCTAAAATAATTTCTTCAGATTTTCTCCTTGATGCAACACCACATAAAGCCATGTATTTTTGTAAACGCATTTATTAATATCTCCCCTTATTAAACCACTTATATTTCTATTCTACTTTATTTAGAATAGTTTGTAAAATTCTATTTAAGAATGATACCGTTTCCACTTCATACTTTGCAATCAAATTATCTCTTCTAATTAAACTTCCATTTAAAAAGACTTCTATGTACCCTAGTACATCATTTTCTAATATAGGAGCTTTGATTTTTTTGTCCAGGTGAACTGACATCTTAATATCCTTTATTTCGTCATCTCTAAGTGGGTAAATCAAGTCTTTTCCTGATACTAAAGCAACCTTTTCTCTTGTACCATCTCTTACATTTGCTAAAGTAATTAATTGACCTTTCTCATATATATTATATAATTTTAGATTTTCAAAACCATATTCCATTAATTTGTAATTGTCATTAAACCAATCCGGAGCATTTAATGAAACCGCTATTAGCCTCATATTATCTCGAGTTGCACTTGAAACCAAGCACCTACCTGAGGCCATTGTATATCCAGTCTTGCCACCATCAGCCCCTTCATAATCCCATAAAGCCTTATTCTTATTAACAAAATAATTATCAGTTACTCTATCACATTTATATGACTTGGCACTGAATATTTCCTCAAATTCTTTATATTTCAATGCTTCCCTAGTTATTATAGCTAAATCATAAGCTGTTGTGTAATGATTAGCATCATATAAACCATGAGTATTGACAAAGTTTGTGTTTAAAGCACCTATTATTTTAGCTTTATCATTCATTATTGAAATAAAATTCTCTTCTGTATTTCCTACATGATTTGCAATTGCAACAGCAGAATCATTACCAGATCTAAGTATTAATCCGTATATTAAATCTATTAGTTTGATTCTTTCTCCTTCCTTAAGATAAATGCTTGAGCCCTCTATATCTATACTTTCTTCACCAATCACAACTATATCATCTAGATTCCCATACTCTATTGCTAATAATCCAGTCATTATTTTTGTTGTACTTGCCATAGGCAGTTTTTTATGTGCCTTATTCTCATAAATAATTCGGCCAGAGTTTTCTTCAATAAGTATATAACTTTCAGCACTTAAATTTAAACCTGTTGCATTAGTATTACCATTTATAAAAAGTACTAATATTAGTATTAGTATTAGAATTCTTCTTTTCAATTAAACCCCTCCTGACATTATTGATTCCATAAAAAAAGAAATAATACTTAACTGTACTATTTCCCATTTTAATCATCATTATTATAGTTATATTCATTTTCTGATTCTTTATGAAAATCTTCAATTTCAGGCAGCTCATCAATTGACTCTAAACCAAAATGTTTTAAAAATACTTCTGTAGTTCCATATATAATTGGTCTTCCAGTTCTTTCAAGCCTGCCCAATTCTTGCACTAATTCTCTTTCTATTAGAGTTTCAATGGCTTTATCGCTTCTTACACCTCTTATTGCATCTATTTCTGATTTTATTATTGGTTGTTTATAGGCAATTATTGATAATGTCTCTAATGAAGCGTTAGATAAATTCCTTGTATTTTTTTTATTATTTAATTTCTTGATCCATTCATAATGATCTGGTCTAGTTCCAATTTGATAATAATCATTAAATTTGATAATTCTTAAGCCTCTCCTATTGAAATCTAAATCATCCATTAATTCTTTCATAATAGATGATAATTCTTTTACATCTACCTCTAAAACATTTGATAAATCCATTATATTCAAAGGGTCGCCCCAGACAAAAAGTAATCCTTCAATTACAGACTTTACTTCTCTTTTATCCATTATAATTCCTCTTCCGTTCTTCTAATAATATTAATATCGCTAAATGATTCATCTTGTTCAATATAAATTGACTTAAGCCTTACAAGTTCAAGTATTGATAGAAAAAAAGCAATCACTTCTTCTTTCGAAGTTCTTATTGATAATAGTTCTGAAAATAATACTTTACTACTTTTTGAAAGGCGAATATTTATACTATTAATACATTCATTAAGTGTATATTCTTCTCTATGTAGTTCTTCAAAATCTATTAGATCTTCATCATTATCTTTTCTAGATATTATAGTATTAATAGCTATTAAAAGCTTGTCCAAATCTAAATTCCCCAATTCTTCTACAGGATCATCAAAAATTGACAAATCTTCTCTTGGCTTATAGAATACTTTTGATTCAATGATTTCTGATTCTTTAAGCTTTTCAGCTACCTCTCTATATGCTTCATATTCAACAAGTCGTTGAACTAGTTCGTCTCTAGGGTCAATTTCTATTTCAACCCCATCTTCAAGAGCCTTTTCTTTTGGTAATAACATTTTAGATTTTATCTCTATAAGTGTAGCTGCCATTACTAAAAATTCACTTGTAATTTCTAAATTCAGTTCTTCCATCTCATTTATGTAATCTAAAAATTGATCAGTAATGATATTTATTGGAATATCATAAATATCAATTTCCTGTTTCTTTATTAGACTTAACAATAAATCCATTGGACCTTTAAAGACCTCAACTTCAACCTTGTATGACATATAATACCTCTATCAACTAATTATTTTAATAATAAACGCTAAAATAAATTCTATAATAGGTCCTATTATTTTACTTGTCGTATTTGTTACTATTAACAAAACTAATACAAAATAAAAGTATCTTTCATATTTATAAAAGTAATATTCCCATTTAGTAGGTAGTAGGCTAGCCACTACTTTCGAACCATCTAAGGGTGGAAGTGGTATTAGATTAAATACTCCTAGCATAACATTATACCACAATGCAATAAGAATCATCATATATACAGTCTCATTAGTAATAGGTGCATATTTTAATATAAAAGCACAGATAATAGCTGTAATAAAATTAGTCGTTACACCTGCTATTGATACTAGAACTGTGTCTCTTTTTCTATTCTTAAACTTGGAAGGGTTTATTGGAACTGATTTAGCCCAACCAAATCGAAATACTAGCATACATAAAAACCCTACTACATCAATATGCTTAATGGGATTTAAAGTCAATCTTCCTGCATTCTTAGCAGTATCATCTCCTAATAAATAAGCTATATAGCCATGAGCAAATTCATGAAATACTATAGCTACAAGCAATCCTGGCAAACTGTATAATATATCCATTTAATACCTACTTTCTAAATATAGATATTTACATTATACAACCTCGACAAAATAAAGTCGAGGTTTATATGACTAACTACCTGTTATGAAACTTTCAAAGGTACGTTTTAACAAAAGAAATAAATCTGCATTTTCAACATCACTTTTAGCTACTAAATTTACTTTCTTTATCACCTTATTATCTAGTAATACTGTTAAACTTCCTAATACATCCCCTTGCTTAATAGGAGATTTAATATCCTCTTCACAACTTACCTCTTTAGTAATATTTCCTGAGTTGCCTTTTGGCACTAATGCAAAATAATCTCTTTCAAGGATTAATTCTAAACTCATCATATCTGCTTTTTCAATTGGTACTTTAGCTATAATTTCACCCTTTTTCCCAATTGGTATTGAATCATAATTAGCAAAACCGTAATCCAATAGCTTAATTGCTTCATTAAATCTTACAGCACTAGTTTCTGCGCCTAAAATTACAGCAATGAGATGCAAATCACCTCTCTTGGCTGAAGCAGAAACACAATATTTCGCTTCATTAGTTGAGCCAGTTTTTATACCCGTAGTGCCTTCATAATCTCTAATAAGCTTATTAGTATTTACCATGACTTGTGTATCATCTTTACCTTTACCAACTAAGATATCTTCCATGTAAGTTGTAAGATGTTTTTCTATACTAGAATGTTTCATTAATTCTCTTGACATTAACGCAACATCATATGCTGTTGTGTAATGATTCTCTACAGGCAATCCACTAGAATTTACAAAATTTGTATTGTTCATCCCTATAGATTTCGCTCGTTCATTCATCAAGTTTATGAAACCTTCATTTGTACCACTAATACCTTCTCCTAATGCCACTGCTGCATCATTGGCAGATCTTATCGAAACAGCTCTTATTAAATCTTCTACAATTTGGACTTCACCTTGTTCTAGATATACTTGTGTTCCACCCATACTTGAAGCATATTGACTAACAACAATTTTATCATCCATCTTTAACTTACCACTATCAATTGCTTCCATTGCTAGTAATAAAGTCATAATTTTTGTAACGCTAGCAGGTGGTAATTTTTCATGTTCATTTTGTGCAAATATTACATTACCTGTATTAAAATCCATTAGTAAAGCTGATTTACAAGTAACATCTAATTCTGCAAATGATACCACTGGACTAAGTACCATTATTATTGCAAGAAAAATGGAAACAGCTTTCTTTTTCAATATATTAACCTCCAATACTATTTGATTAAATCTTATATAAATTATATTAACCTAAAATAGTATTGTTATTCTTTAATTCACAGTTTTACTCAATTATGTCATAAACATATTTTTCTTTTTCTGGGATACTTTCATTTACTAAATATGCCTCAGATATCCTATCTATAGCTTCATTGTTATCCTCTTTATTAGTATGCAAAACGCATAATGTTTCACCTTTTAATACCTTATCTCCAATTTTTTTATTTAATGTTATACCTGCAGCATGGTCTATAAAATCATCTTTTGTTCTCCTTCCAGCTCCAAGTAACATTGCTGATAAACCTATTATTTCTGCATCAATCTCATTCACATAACCTGTATTTTTGGCCTTAACTTCAATATTATATTTAGATTGTGGTAACTTGGCTGGATTATTAATAAAATCTGGATTACCGCCCTGTATTAATATCAATTCATTAAACTTATCTATTGCTAAACCAGATTGTATAATATCAAATAATTTCTTATATGCAGTTTGAAAGTCTTCAAAAGCTCCACCAAGAACAGCCATATATGAAGCAATCGTTAGAGCAACAACTGTCTCGTCCTCTTCACCTTGGCCCTTTAATACTCTTATAGCTTCATTAATTTCATTAGCATTTCCAACTTCTCTTCCTAATGGCTGATTCATATTTGTTATTACAGCAACAGTTTTCCTATTTAGTGAATTCCCAATATCCACCATGGTTCTAGCTAATTTCTTAGCTTCATCTAAGTTTTTCATAAAAGCACCAGAGCCAACTTTAACATCTAAAACGATAGCATCGGCCCCAGAAGCTATTTTCTTACTCATTATAGAACTAGCTATTAGGGGAATACTATTGATAGTTGCAGTAACATCCCTTAGTGCATAAATCTTTTTATCTGCTGGAACTAAATTTGCTGATTGCCCAGTTATAGCCATCTTATATTTGTTGACATTGTTAATAAATTCCTCTTCGTCAAGTTCAACCCTAAATCCTTCTATAGATTCTAATTTATCTATAGTCCCACCAGTATGACCAAGTCCCCTTCCACTCATTTTGGCAACTGGAACTCCTACAGAAGCAACTAACGGTATTACTATAAGACTTATTTTGTCTCCTACACCACCAGTTGAATGCTTATCCACTTTTACACCATCAAGTTTAGACAAGTCAACTCTATCACCAGAATTGACAAAGGACATTGTTAAATTTGAAGTTTCATCCTTGTCCATCTTTTGAAAAAATATAGACATTAAGAAAGCAGCCATTTGATAATCAGGTATTATACCTTTTGTATATCCTTGTACCATAAAGTCTATTTCCTGTTTATTAAGTTGTATACCATTTTTCTTTTTTTCAATAATTTCAATTGCTAGCATTTATATTCTCCTTCTTCGTATCTATTATATAATCATATTTAAAAATATTGGGGATATATATCCTTCATATATTGTTCCTATTAATATAATAAAAGAAAAAATAATATGGAATGTTGTGTATTCGAAAAGGCTTAGTCTTTTTATATTTAACACACTTTTATTTGCTGACATTTTATATTTAATGGCCATAGTCATAGATAATGCTCCTAATATTATAAAACTAGGAATAAATATTACATACTGAGGAAAATAACCAAGTATGGATATTAAGAATCCTTTGAATCCAAAGTTGTTAATAATATATGCAACATTAAATCCTAGAGCACCACCTTGTACAAAAATTAAAACTGGTATTAATATACTAATATTTAATAAACCAATACTATAAATAATAACTACATATGCAAATCTAATTAATAAACATACTTGAAATAAATTAAAATTACTGTAACCACTCCTATTAATATTATTAAAGTATGCACTACTAAAATTTAATATGGATTCTTGTACTTCTACATTGAAAAACTTAATCATCAAAGAACCAATAATCACACCAAAAATAAATATAAGTAATAAAGAAAAATGAAATGTAAAACCGTTTTCCATATGATTTTCTAATAATTTCTTATATCTTGTTAAATTCAAAATAAATCCTCCTTTGTTTATGCTCTTATATTTTTATGCATAACAAAGGGATATTATAACTCTAACTTATACTTTGAATATAATCTTTTGCAGCATGTATTCCTATTATAGTTTTACTGTCGATAATCTTTCCTATGTCTATCATTTTAATTAGCTCATCTATTTCAAACTTAACAACTTCGCAATATTCTCCTTCATCTAGCTCCTGTTCTCCTTCAATCAAATCGGAAGCTAAAAATAAATATATCTTTTCATTTGTATAGCCTGGAGAAGTATAAAACTCAAATAAATACTGGAAGTTCTTTGCTTCAAATCCAGTCTCCTCTTTTAATTCCCTAATAGCTGTTTCTCTTGGCTCTTCATTCACCTCAAGTTTACCAGCAGGTATCTCCAATATGCTTTTATCAATAGACTTTCTATATTGTTCAACTAATATTAGGCAATTATCATTAGTAATTGTTACAATCCCAACTCCTCCAGGATGTTCAACTATTTCCCTCTTAGAATATTTTTTTTCAGGTAATTCTACTGTGTCAATTCTCAAATTAATAATTTTACCTTCGTAAATACGTTCGCATTTCATAGTCTTCTCTTCATTAACCATTCTTAACCCTCCAATCAATTAGCTTTTGTCTAACTTTACATAGTTGTATTATACCATAGAAATTGAATAAAAAAAGTTTCTATACAATCGTTAAGGATAGGCATTTAGACTGATAACTCATTGCAATATTTTACTTCATTATAATTAAACATTCTCCAACATAAAATGTTGGAGAATGTTTTTTATTGTGCTTTTACTAATGCTTCTTGTTCTAATCTTAGTTTATCAGCAATTAATGCTATAAATTCTGAGTTTGTAGGCTTACCTCTATTATTATTTACAGTATAACCAAAAATACTATTAATTGTATCAATTTTGCCTCTATTCCATGCCACTTCTATTGCATGTCGTATGGCTCTTTCAACTCTGCTTGGTGTTGTATTAAATTTTTCTGCTACGGATGGATATAATTCTTTTGTTACAGCTCCTAAATAATCCATATTCTCAATCACTAAAGTAATTGCTTCTCTTAAATATAAATATCCCTTAATGTGAGCTGGAACTCCAATTTCTTGTATGATCTCAGTAACCCTACTTTCCAAACTCTTTTCAATTTTTATAGATTTTTTACTTCCTAGAGTATTTATTCTGCTAGAAAGATTTTCATCAATTCTAACTATTTCATCCCTTATTCCTACTGTATCTTTTAATCTCTTTATAAATACTTTAAAATCAAAAGGCTTAACTACATAATATGATGCACCTAATTCTATAGCCCTTTGAGTAATTTTATCTTGACCAACAGCAGACAATACAATTATTTTTGGAAAATAATCATCATACTCATTTAATTTTTCTAACACCCCTAAACCATCTAAATGCGGCATAATTATGTCTAATACAATTAAATCAGGTCTTTCCCTATCTATAATATCTAAAACCTCTATGCCATCCCTAGCTGTTCCTATTACTACAAACTCCTCCTGAGCAGATATAAATTGTGCAATTATCTGACAAAACTCCTTATTGTCATCTGCTATTGCTACTCTAATCTTTTCCATTATTATTCCCCCCTGATAAATCTTATTATTCTATATATATTTTTACTATTCGACACTATTACAAAAACTCCTTCTATTTTTCAGAATATTTAAAATTAATTTAAAAATTGTGATAAACCCTAAGGTCTATCACAATTATCTAACATCCATTCTATATATAATCCATATCCTTTAGTAGGCTCGTTAACAAATACATGGGTAACTGCTCCAATTAACTTACCATTTTGAATAATAGGACTTCCACTCATTCCTTGTACAATTCCACCAGTCTTTTTTAATAAATCCTCATCTGTTATTTCAATAGTCATACTTTTTTGACTAGATTCTTGCTGATTTTCAAGTTTTATTATTTCTATGTCATATTTCCCAACTTCTTCTCCATCTAAGGTTGTATAAATATGAGCTTTCCCAATTTCTACTTCTTCTTTGAATCCTATAGGAATTTTTTCGCTATTTTTTATTTCACCATTATTATCGATCAAACTACCAAATATACCAAAATCAGTATTAATCTCTATTTCTCCTAATACATCGTCCGTCTTATAAAAAACACCTCTTATTTCACCAGGTGTCCCTTTTTGTCCTTGTTCAACTTCTGAAATTTTAGCATTCATTATTAATCCTTTTTCAACATTTAATAGTTTCCCTGTATCAACATCTGTTATGCCATGGCCTAATGCTCCAAAGGTATCTGATTCTTCATGATAGAAAGTCATTGTTCCTATTCCAGATGTCTTATCTCTTACCCAAATACCTAACCTATAAGCATTATCTTGTAAGCACTTTATAGGGCTACTTAGAGTCTTAAACTCTCCTTTGTTCCTTAATACTAATAATTCTACTTCTTTATCTTTAGACTCATTCAATATATCTACTACTTGCTCAGAACTGACTATTTTTTCACCATTAATTTCTATAATACTATCTCCAACTTTTAAACCTGCATTTCTAGCAGGACTTACTCTGTTTCCACTTGTATCTATTATATCAGTTACTGCAACAACTAAAACACCTTTTGTGTTCATTCTAACACCAATTGCATTTCCACCAGGTACTACCATAGGCCTATCAACTACATTTACATTATAGTTTTTTATTGGGATTAGTCCCAATAATTTTAATTCTAAATTTGTTTGGCCTTTATCTACACCATTTAATGTTAAGGACTTGTTTAAACCATTGCTTCCTTCATTATATATAGTGTCTACAATACCTTTTTCAGTATTATCATCTACTGAAAAAGGAAATGATATATTTAAATCTTTATTCTCCCCTTTAATAATTTTTAAATTAGAGGGATAAAATAGTATCTCATTGGATTGTAGAGTGATAACTAAAATTAAAATTGAAATAAATATTAAGAGGTATTTAGATTTAGATCTAAGTCTAAACTTGCCCAAATAGCAACACTCTCCTTAATAATTTTTTTGACTTCACCTCCAAAAAATAAAATTTTAATGCAAATATAATTTAGCCTTTTTAACCTCTATTTATTCTCATCAATTATTAAATAAAATGTATTATTAATCTAAAATTCCAAAAAAATAAA
Organism: Tissierellia bacterium; assembly: GCA_028708575.1. Lineage (GTDB taxonomy): Bacteria > Bacillota > Clostridia > Tissierellales > Tissierellaceae > UBA3583. The sequence goes on along the minus strand of JAQVYQ010000023.1, from coordinate 14,183 downwards.
AAAAGCTACTATCAAAGTTTAAGGTAGCTTTTTTTAAACTCATTACTAAGAGTTCTATTATTCTGATAAAAAACGTAAGAATTTTCCTATTGCTAAAAAAAGCTTACATAAATGCAGTATGCATTTTACAAGCTTTTTCTTATACATTTATTGGTTTTTTTATTTAATCTCTTTAGACATTTCAATCATCTCTTTAGCATGTTGCAGAGTTGTTTCCGTTACATTAACTCCTCCTAACAATCTAGCTAGTTCTATTATTCTTTCGTCATCAGACAACTTTTTAATCTTTGTCTGGGCTTTCCCATTAATAACCTCTTTACTAATTTCATAATGGCTATCAGCTAATGCAGCAATTTGTGGTAAATGTGAAATCGAAATTACTTGATGATTTTTTGAAATTCTTTTAATCTTTTCACCTACTACTTGGGCTGTTCTCCCACTAATCCCTGTATCTATTTCATCAAATATCATAGTTGGAATCTTATCATTATTTGCAATAATGCTTTTGAATCCTAACATTATACGTGACATTTCACCACCAGATACAATCTTACTAATCGGCTTCAATGGCTCTCCTGGATTTGTTGATATTAAAAATTCAATGTTATCTATACCTGTAGAAGAAAAGTTATTTTTCTTTTCAAAATTGACTTTGAACTTTACATTTTCCATAGATAATTCTGATAATTCCTTAGACAGCATATTTTCAAGCATTAATGCTATATTTTTTCGTTTATTACTTAAAACGGAAGAATACTTGTTTAATTTAACTTCATAATCTTCTAAATTTTTTTGTATCCTTTCGATTTGTTTTTCATAATTTATTAATTTATCATATTGTTCATTTATATTTTCTTTATACCCTAAAATTATACTAACTGTTGATCCATATTTCTTTTTTAACTTATTTATAAGATCTAATCTTTCATTTAAAAAGATAAGTCTTTCTCCATCAATTTCTAAATTCTCTACGTAGTAGTTCAATGATCTTGATATATCCTGTAAACTATATCTAATTCCTTGAAGTTCATCTAAATTGGATACAAGTTCTTTATCGTATTTAGATATATTATTTAGTATTGAAATTGACTTGTCCATTAATTCAATAATAGAAATATTCTCATAATTTGAATTACTAATCATTCCATATACTTCATTAAGTCCAGTGGTAATATCTACAACATTTGATAATCTGTTATATTCATTTTCTATATTTTCATCATCATCAGAAGTGAGAAAAGCATCCTCTATCTCATCAATTTGGAATTTAAGCAAATCAATTTCTCTTTCTCTTTCATAGGATGAAATGGATAATTTTTCTAACTTTTTCTTTTCTGTAGTATATTCTTCATATAATTCTCCAATTTTATTAATTAAGTCATTAAACTCATTATCTCCAAAACTATCTATTATTATTTGATGATTGGTGATATTTAACAAGGATTGGTGCTCATGTTGGCCAAATATGTCTACTAATTTTGTAGTGATTTTTTTTAAATCACTTAATGTAATTGGTCTTCCATTTACTCTAGAAACGCTGGGATAATCTTTAGAAATCTCTTTTGTTAAAACAAGTATATTTTCATCAAAGTCAAAATTATACCTTTTTAGCAAGGGTTTTATTTCATCATTTATAAAAAATAGCGCTTCAATAAAAGCCTCATCTTTATCTGATCTGATTAAATCTTTACTACTTCTACCACCTAATACAGTCTCAAGGGCTTCAATAATAATTGATTTCCCAGAGCCTGTCTCACCTGTTAATAGATTTAATCCATAAGTAAATTCAACTTTTACATCATCAATTATGGCAAAATTTTTAATGCTTAATTCTTTAAGCATAAGTCAACCCCCATTTATTTTAGCTCATGATGAGCTTCATCAACTACATTTAAAATAAACTTATCTCCTATCCCTTCACCGTAATTCTTTAAATATAATAAAAATTCTATATTTCCTGTAGCACCTGTTACTGGAGAATAGGTTAAAGAATTAGCAACTAAACCTAAATCTTTAACAAATTGAACCACATTTTGTATTACTTCAAAATGGGTCTCTTTGTTTCTTACAATACCTTTCTTACCAACTTTATCCCTTCCAGCTTCAAATTGTGGCTTAATTAGGGCTACTATCTCACCAGATTCCTTTAATATTGTCTTTGCAACTGGTAATACAAGTCTTAATGATATAAAAGATACATCTATAGATATAAAATCAATATTGTCTTCAATATCGTCTCTAGTAACATTTCTAATATTTGTTCTTTCCATAACTACTACCCTATTATCATTCCTCAGTTTCCAATCTAGTTGATTATAACCAACATCAACTGCATATACTTTCTTTGCACCAGACTTAAGCATACAATGAGTAAAACCACCTGTAGACGCCCCAATATCCATAGCAATCTTGTCCTTTAATTCTAAATTGAAGAAAGCAATAGCTTTTTCTATTTTTAAACCGCCTCTACTAACATATATCAATGGATTAGTTTTAACTATAATTTCAGCTTCTTCATTAATGCTTTCTCCTGGTTTATCAATTCTTTGAGTGCCAATAAACACAGCACCCTCCATAATTAATCTTTTACCCTTCTCTCTTGAATCCACAAGCCCTTTTTCAAAAAGTAATACATCTGCTCTCTTTTTAGCCATATTTTCTCCTTTGTTACACAGTACGATTTATTAATAAATTAGCTATTTCATTTAAAAATCTTGTATCCCTTCCAACTAATGTCTCCAATGCTTCAATTGCTTTATTGCTATATTTTTTCACTTGGATTTCAGCCTCATCTATACTATGAAATTTTAAATATGTACATTTATCAATGTTAGAATCCTCTTTAGAATCCAGTAAATCATCTCTAATTTGATAAGCCAAACCTAAATAAAATCCAAAATTTCTAATACTATCTATTTCTAATTCATTTGCTCCACCAACAATTGCACCAGATACTAATCCCGCTTGAATCAAAGCAGCAGTTTTGGTTCTATACATATAAATCAGCTTTTCCTCATCCATATTATCATATGTACTAGTCAAATCTAATATTTGTCCACAAATCATTCCTTGGCTGCCTGAATAAGTGCTAATTTCGTTTATAGCTCTAATACTTCTTCTAAATTCATCTATAGTATTACAATTGTTATAAGCATGTTTTGTCAAAACTTCAAAAGCTAAATTCAATAGCCCATCACCTGCTAAAATTGCAGTAGCATCGCCATAAATTTTATGATTAGTAGGTTTCCCTCTTCGAAAATCACTGTTATCCATGCTTGGTAAATCATCATGTATCAGTGAATATGTATGTATCATTTCTATACCCATTGCATAGGGTATTACCTTCTCTATATTATCTCCAAACATTTCAAAGGACTTAATCGCCATTATAGGTCTAAGTCTCTTCCCTCCAGTAAAAGTACTATATTCCATAGCTTCAAATATATAATCAGTATAAAAACTATTTGATTTAAGCTCTTTTTTTAATCTATCGTCTATTAAATGGGAATAATTCTCAATCTCATCAATAATATTCATCTTCTTCCTCCCTAAGAGCATCAAGGTCACTTAATGAACTTGTACCATCTTCCAATATAACTTTTACTTCTCCTTCAGATTTCTTCAAGATATTATTACAATGATTATAAAGAGCCATTCCGACTTTAAATTTATTTATTGAATCTTCTAATGGGCATTCTTCACTTTCAAGTTCTCCAATTAATGTTTCCAGCTTAGAGATTGCCTCTTCATATGACATTTTAGTTACGTCCATCAAGTAATCCTCCTTTATTTATATTTGTTATTATTGTTTTTAACTTACCATCTTCTAGTAAAATATTTAATTTTTGATTAATGAATAAATCATCTATGGATTTAATTACCTTTCCACTTTCATCGTATAGAATTCCAAAGCCTTTACCCAAATTCATACTTAAATCTAACATATTTAACTTATTCTCTAAGGAACTTAATCTATTTGTCTCATTTCTAAGTTTCTTATCTATTGAATGAGTTAAATCCTTAAATAAACCATCTATTTCTTGTTTCCCAACTGTTATTATCCTAGTAGGACTATTATATTCTAAACTCCTTTGGTAAAGCCTTAACTCCTGCTTATGTGAATTGATTTTTTTTATATAGAGATTCATTAAAACTTTATATTTATTTTTTAGACTATCATTTAGATGACTTATGTCTGGAACTGATAGCTCAGCAGCTGCAGATGGTGTGGGCGCTCTTAAATCGGCTACAAAGTCAGCGATAGTAAAATCCGTTTCATGACCTACAGCCGATATTACAGGTGTTTTTAAATTATATATTGTTCTAGCAAGTTCTTCATCATTGAATGCAAATAATTCTTCAATTGATCCGCCACCTCGGCCTGTAATTATTAAATCAATATTTCCCATACTATCTAAATACTTTAAAGCTTTGCAAATCTCCTTTGAAGCTTCGAGTCCCTGAACTAGAGTAGGATATATTATTATATTACAAGGTGGGTATCTCCTCTTTAAAACACTTACAATATCCCTAACTGCTGCACCTGTTAAAGAAGTTACAACTCCTATGCACTTTGGTAGATATGGAATTTCTTTTTTTGTAGTGGCATCAAACAATCCTTCATCTTCTAATTTTTTCTTTAATTCTTCGTATTTTTTAAAAAGATCTCCTTTGCCTTTTTGTTCGATTTTCTTAATATAAAGTTGATAAGATCCATCCCTGTCATAAACAGAAACATATCCAGTTGCTATTATCTTCAAACCTTCTTCAAGTTTTATATTTAAATTATCATTATCACCCTTAAACATAACACAAGGTATTTTGCTTTTTTCATCTTTTAATGAAAAGTACATATGTCCACTAAAATGATGTTTGAAATTTGAGATTTCCCCTTCAACTTGGACATTAGAAAGCATTATATCTCCTGAAATTATCCTTTTGATATATCCATTTAGTTCACTTACTCTAAGAGGCTTCATTTTAACACCTCCAATTATTTATCTAAAGATCTTACAAATCCACCAAGAACGCCATTAATAAACTTAAATGAATCTTCAGTACTATATCGCTTAGCAGTTTCTATAGCTTCATTAATTGAAACTTCAATTGGTATATCACTTCTATATAGTATTTCATATATTGCAAGTCTTAATACGGATAAATCAACTTTTGCTAGCCTATGTATGCTCCAACCCTCTAAATTTGCTATTATACTTTTATCAATTTCAATTATATTGCTTCTTATGTTCTTTATAGCATCTATTATGTATTCTGTTTCTTTATCATCGTATTGGAAATTATCTAAATAATTCTCCAATGCTTCGTCACTAAAATCATTAGTACTTTCCATTTGAAATAATAGCCTCATTGCGCCCTCTCTAGCTTGTTTCCTACCCATTTTTTCCTCCCTGAAGTCTTTTTAACTCCAAATGTAAACAACCCTCTATAATTCAGAGGGTATTCACTTATTTATTTTGATTTATATCTTGTTCCTTTTCGTCCTTACCTTCTTTAGGCATGCTAATTCCTTGAATGTTTACATCTATGTTTGTAACGTTTAGACCAGTCATATTTTCTACACTAGCCATTACGTTCTCTTGTACTTCTCTTCCCACATCTGCTAGATTACAACCATATTCAACGACTATATGCATTTCTATAGAAGCGTTATTTTCTGCAACCTCAACTTTAACTCCTTTTGACAGGGTCTTCATACCTAGCATCTCAGATATACCGCCTGTGATTCCACCGCCCATTCCAACTACACCTTTAACTTCAGTAGCTGCAACTCCTGCAATAATAGCAACAACATCATTGGTTATTTTTACGCTGCCAACTTTATCATTGCTTTCATTAATTGTTTCATCACTCATTATAATATCACCCCTTCTGATTTAGCCTATCTCAATTATACCAAAGGAATTATCGTATTACAACAAATCTATTGTTTTTTCATAATTTTAATATTTTCAGTACCAAAATTTGTTTCAACTTTTACTATTTCTAATATTTTTACCATATCCTGTTCACTTAATTCATTAGTCGCTACAACCACCTTTAAATCTGAGTCTGTAATAAATACAAGGGCATCATTAAATCCCTTTGATCTTACAAGTCCCTCTATTTGCAATTCTTTCTCTGAAATATTGCCTATCTCCATTATTTCTTCCTGAGCTTTAGTTCTTACTTCCTCAGTAGTTTGTTCATTTTTTACGATATTATCAAGCCTATCCACATTATTTGCCCTTAATTTATCCCTGGATAATCTGTATTCTACAAAATAATTCATATTTAATGAAGACTCTGAACCAAGACTTTCACTAAATTCATCGTTACTAGCTGAAATAACTTCAGATACATTTTTATCAGTTGTAGAATCTACAATAGCGATTTCTTCATTTACTCCATCTGACATTGCCTCATCTTCACTAATATTATAATCGTTAGAAGAAAAACTTGCCATTTCTAATTCTTCATATTCTTTATAATCATCCGATGCTTTCAATACGGCTTCCTGAGTTAGCTGATAATTCAAATATCCTGTAAAAATTAATAAAACTAATAACAATCCTATAATTGCCGGTCTTTTAATTTTGAACATTTGTCCCCCTCCTATTTACTTGAATATACTTGAACCTTATTACCACTAATTCCAAGAACAGTTTTTACAGCTTCATAGATATTTTCTAAAACTGCTAAATCTTCTGCTCCCTCAGCAACAACAATTGCTCCTTTTACAGTTGGATTAATGCTTTTTATAACTACAAGAGAATTATCATCATTACTTAGCATTTGTACATTTATATCTTCTCTATTTACTTCTCTAGACCCGCCTTCCGAATCTATTTCTTTAGTCGTTTCAATTATCTTATTAGTATTAGATGCTGGAATACTCTCTATACTATCTTCTAATGTAATCATTACATTTACTTCTCCTACTCCCTTTAATTTTCCTAGGATATTGGCCAATTCATATTCTAAATACTCGTTATAATCATACTTAGAGGGTGCTTTTTCTTCTCCTATCCTAGTTGGTAATTCTGTTTTTTTATCCTCCTTGGTAAAAAAACTTACCCCTATTAAAAGTATGATAGAGCCTATTAATATTATGAATAAATTATTGATAAACTTTTTATTTCCCATATCTTCAATATGCTTCTTAATCTTATTCAGTATTTCCCCCATATTTATCCTCCTTATCCTCAATAGATATTTTTATTTTGTTTTTATCTAATTGTAGATGATTTGCAATTAAATTCTTTACATTAGGTTCTTCAGCTAAATATTCTCCTTTTCTCTTTGTATCACCAATATCTATCTTATTTATTTTAATTTCTTTGTTAAGATCAGATGACCTGTTTATTGTTAGTTCAATAAATATTTCATCGATAATAAAGTTACCCTCTTCCTCTGTACTTGTTGTAATGTCAACAGAATTAATAATATAATCAGTATTCGATTCTAAAAAGTTTCTAATTTCACTTTTCAAACTACCTAAATAGACTGATTCTATCTGTTCATCCTGGCTTTCAATTAAAAACTCATTATAAATTTCACCACTTAGACTATTTACTTCTTGTTCAAAACTTAAATTTGAATTAGTCAGTCTAGCAAATGGATTTATAATAGAAAATACTATAATAAGGCCGACTATAAAATTAACATATCTTTTCATATTCCCTTTAGGCATTACCATATCCACAATGCTAATAATAATCATTAATACAACTAAGCTTTTTATCCAATTACTAATAAATTCTCTTATAATATTTATCACCTACCTTAGCATTAGTAAATTATTTCCAGTATCCACAATAATTGTTATTGTGATAAAAAACATTATTGCAACAGATACCATACTTATGAGGACCAATAATAATGTATTGGAAACATCATTAAAGAAATTGGAAATATTTGATGAAACAATAGGCTCTATTATTACCCCCACTATCTTATATATTAATAATAAGGCAGCAATTTTTATTACTGGGAATATTGTTATAATAGTCAATAAGAATAATCCTATTATACCTACGCCATTTTTTAGTATTGTAGATGAGCCTATTACAGTTTCTACTGCATCTGACAAAAATCCTCCTACTATTGGAACGAATGTATCCACCGCAAATTTTGCAGTTCTAATAGAAATTCCATCAATTTTACTTGAAAGCCCATATATAGTTATAATTCCTACAAATATTGTAAAAGAAGCAGTAATAATAAATACTATTACTTGTCGTCCTAATTCAGATAATTTCTTAAATTCTTTACGATCTGATAGATTGGATAAAATACTAATTATAAAAGTAAAATATATTAATGGAAACACAACATTCTTTACTAATTCTCCTATGATATTAACAACTGCTATTATCATAGGATGAAATAAAGCTTTTGTATTTGGGCCACCAGCTAATACTAGTAAAGTCAAAAGGACCGGTAATATTACCTCCATAAAATCCACTAGTAAATCTACAGTATCTCTAACTGCTTGGATAAGCTGATGAAAACTCCCAATTACTAAAATTGCCATGAGAATATATGTTATGTAATTAGCTAAACTGCTAACGCTAGAGCTTTCAAATGAGCTTTGTAAGTTTGTTAAAATTGCAGAAATTATAGCAATTACAAGAATTTTAGATAAAAATGATAAATTCAATCTTATTTCACTAAAAAAAACATCTCCTAAAGTATTTTTTAATGAATTCCAACTTATTACTTCTTCTCCCTTTATAAGACCTCTTAAACTTTCTTTAATGTCTACACTCTTAATATAATCATTACTTTTTAATATTTCATCAATTAAAGACTGTAATTCTGATGTATCGAATACATCTAATTGTTCTTCCATAATTGATTCCTTAACGTCATCTATCTCATCTATACCAAATACAAAACATGGAACTAATATTAACAATATTATAAGGCATATAGTCTTCTTCATCTTCTCACCCTTAGGGTAGTATTTTTATAATTAGATCCAGTAAGGCCAATAGCACAGGAATAGCTAAGACCATAATAATCACTTTTCCACCTAATTCAACCTTCATCGCTATAGCGTCTTGACCTGCATCACGACATATTTGGGATGCAAACTCTACAATGTAAGCAATTCCAATTATCTTAATTAAAGTATCAAAATAGCTAATATCAACATTCACTCTGCTTGACAAGCTGCTTATAGTGTCTATTACATAGGATAGTTTAGGTAAAAGATATGCAAAAATAATTACTCCTGTTACAATAGAGACAAGGAGAGTAAATTCTGGTCGCGTTTGTTTCAATATAATTATTAAAATTGTTGCAATAATCCCTATGCCTGCAATTTGAAATATTTCCATATTATCACCTAATAAAGCCTAAAGATTACCCTTACATCAGCAAACAACTGACTAACGAGATTAATTACTGCTCCAAGAACAATTATTATCCCTACTAAGGTAACCAAATAAGCATATTCTTGCCTACCAGACTTTTCTAGTACAATATGCAAAATTGCTGTTATCATCCCTATTGCAGCTATCCTAAATATTAAATCCACATTCATTTTTATCTCTCCCTATATTAGAATAATAACAATTCCTAATCCCATTAGTATACCTAGAGATCTGTACATCTTTTCATTACAATTTTTCTCTTCCTTAGCTTGTTCGATTAGTTGATTTAATTCATTTAGAATATATTTAAAATGCTGTTCCTGATCGATTCTATTAGTCTTACCAATTATCTTTCCTAATGAAAGAAAAACATCTATATCCTCAAATTTTAGTAAGCACGTCTTTTCTAAATATTCACTAGTCATTAAAAAACAATTATATAAATCACCACTTTTATTAAATCTTATCTCTTCAAAGATAATTTCATATGCTTTATACACCTCTAATGATATTCTAGTTTTAATATTTTCTATGGCTAATGGCAATGGATTTGCAAAAACCATAATTTCAGTTTCCAATAATCTAATACTTTCATGTAATGACATTAAACTAACTACTCTTTTACTATATCTTCCGCCATAAGCAAAACCTAATAAAGTACATACTGTAAAAATGATAATTAATAATGGTAGTTTTAAGGTAATCATACATTTCCCTCTTTTTTAATTAAGTTTATTAATGTAGAAGAGTCTAGAACTTCTTTTATAGTTCCAACCCCTCTTGATTTATCTAAAACAATATACCTTTTAAAAATATTCGCATTAAATAAATAGCTTAAAGATTTCCGGTTTCTAATATCGTCAATAGAGTGTCCATGGATAGTTGCTATAAGCTTAATCCCAGCTCTTGTTGCATCCTCAATAGCAGATATATCATCACTGCCACCTATTTCGTCAACAGCAATAATTTCTGGTGACATAGCCCTTATCATTATCATTATTCCAGAGGACTTATTACATGAATCCAATATATCTGTCCTAATTCCAACATCCTTTTGAGGTATTCCATTAAATACACCTGCAATTTCAGATCTTTCATCTATTAAGCCTACTTTGAATCCTCTTAAATTGTACTCCTTCATACCATAGCTCAAATTTCTTATAATATCTCTAAGCAAAGTTGTTTTACCACACTGTGGAGGCGATATTATTAAAGTATTAATAAAATCATTCCCTCTTAATAAATACTTAATTACTTCATTTGAAATTCCCTTCTTTTCTCTTGCGATCCTAAAATTAAGGGAAGAAATGTTTTTAATACTTTCAATTCCTGAATTGCCATAAATAACTTTTCCTCCAATACCAACTCTGTGCCCACCTTTTATTGTTATAAACCCATTTTTTACTTCTTCTGAAAGTGCATAAATAGAATAATTACATACAATTTGAAATGTTTTATTTATCTGTTCTAAGTCTATTATCAATCCCTCTTCTGAATTTTCAGCAACCTTTCCATCTATAGTTACAAAATAGTCTTTACCCATTGAATAAACTGATAATGGGGAATTAACTCTTAATCTTATTTCTTCAATATTTTTCTTAAATATATTAGGAAGTAATCTTAGGGAGTTTTTTATATCAAATGTAAAATTTTCAATTACCGAATTAAATATTTCATCTGCCATAACCTGTCCTCCTTAATCTAATTCTATGAATTAGATGTTCAATTATTACTAAAATAAAAAAAGACATAAAAAAAAGACTAAAGTTCATAACTTTAGTCTTTTATCTGGAAATACTAAATTATTCTAAATCATCATCTTCCTCGAAATCGTCGTCATAATCATCACAGCAATCGCAATCATCATCATCACAACACCAATCATCGTCATCATCGCCATAGTAAAGATCTTCTTCTACATCAGCAAGGTCTTCATCTATGAAGTTAACATATTCTTCTAAATCATCTTGGTCTTCAACAACATCTGTCAAAACATCTGCAAACACTTCAAGAGTATCTACAATATTTAATAGTACTTTTCCTTCTTTAGTTGATTCCTCAATTTCTAAACCATCAACTAAGCCTCTTAGATATGCAACTTTTTGTAATAAGTAATCCATAATATAGCCTCCCTTAATTTTAATTAAACTCTGGACAAATATTCTCCAGTTCTTGTATCTATCTTAATCTTATCCCCAATATTTACGAATAATGGGACATTTAATGTTACACCAGTTTCTACTGTTGCAGGTTTAGTAGCTCCAGAAGATGTATCTCCTTTAATTCCTGGTTCAGATTCTGTAACTTCAAGTTCGACAAAATTTGGTGCTTGCACTTCAAATGCTTTTCCTTGATAAAACCTTATAGTTGCTATATCATTCTCCCTTATCCACTGAATAGCTTCTTCTACAGCTTCTTTTTCTAGAGGAAGTTGCTCATAAGTATCAACATCCATAAAATAATATAGTTCTCCGTCATTGTAAAGGTATTGCATTTCCTTTGTAATTATTTCAGCTTTTTCAAATCTTTCAGTTGGATTAAATGTAACATCTTTTGTACCGCCTGAAAGAACGCTCCTGATCTTTGTTCTAACAAAGGCTGCTCCTTTACCTGGTTTTACATGCTGGAAATCAACTACTTGATAAACATCACCATCCAATTGAAATGTAATACCTTTCCTAAATTCTCCTGCTGATATCAAATTTTTACCTCCTCTTCAATCCTGAATACTATTATTATTATACCAATATCTACTATTTATCACAAGAAGAAAATAATCTAGAAACGTTATCATCTAATATTTCTTAATCAACAGTATCTTTGGTTGCAAAAACCTGGGAAGATATATGCCATACTTATAAATACAACTGCTTTCATAAACTATCTCAATAAATTCTATAAATGAGGTATTTCCTTCAGTTAAAACTATTCCAGAAATCTTAGGTCTCTTATTTTCATCAACTTTAATAGTATTATCTACAATAATACTATTATCTACACCTTTTTGTATAATAATTCCGCTAAAATCAAAATCTGATTCTATAATTATATCTCCTTCAATATATAAAACACCACTAAATACAATATCATCTGCAATTATCAATTTTGTTGGTATATTCAGTTCATTTTTCATTACTAAGAATAGTTCCTCTTCAAATGTTTCAACAGTCTCAGTACCATTTCTAATCTTAATAATATTTTTAAGATCATTAGAGCCTTTCTCTATTTTTACAACTTCATGATCAAATGTATATATTTTTTTTAATACATTTGATAAATTATTATTACTAATATTCTCATCGACAAAGCCAAGATATTCTTTTAGTAGTTGATCTATTTCATCACTAAATCCATATGAAATTACAGGACTATTATCTAATTCAAAAATGTCGTTTATTACACTTGCCTTTGCAGTAATATCGGTTCTAATTCCTCTATAGCGTGTGCTAGTTTCTAATTCTAAAAACAGTTTACCTTCTTCTTTATAAAAATTACCCTTCGCTTTCTTATATGTATCATCCACCACCAGATTGTCTTCTAATTTCACATCAAATCCCTTATTTCTAATTTGATCTCTAAAATAATCATGTATTTTTGGAACTATCATCGAATCAAAAATATTCTTGTCTTCAAGTAATATCATAATTTTTGATTCCGAAAGTAAGTCACTTTGTATTTTGTCCTGACTTGCTAATTGGATAAGATATTGGGTGTAAAAAACTTCAATTGAGAAATAGCTGATTATAAGGCATATAGAAAATGTAATCATTATGAATATAGTTATGGACCCATTTCTTTTCATATACTCTCCTAAAAATCTATATTATTATATAGATAGACTGTTGACTTAAAAATAGTTAGATTTTCTTCGGTGTTTCCAAGTGAAATAGACAGTTCAACTATTTTATTATCGTAGTCAATACTAGTACTATCTATTGAAATTACTCTATCATATATCTCATTATAACCGCTAAAATTAGATGCTACAGGATATTTGCCATTTGAATTGTTGTATGCAATTCTTACTAGGGTGCTATTTTTCATATAATATGTACAAAAATTATATCTCTCACTTGTATCCTTATAGTTTTTACCTCTATCTGTCATTATTACAAATCCAATATTTGCTGGAAATTTAGTATTTAAGTTTTCTATTTTATCAGATTTAATAATCGTATCTGATTTTTTAATTTCATATTTTAGTTGCTCAACTATATATCTACCATAAAGATATGTTTCATCTTCTTGCAATGTGTACTCAAATCCTTTTGTTGAAACACTATATAATGACAAAACTACTAAAAGCAATATAGAAGAAATTCCAATTGCTAGTACCATTTCTATTAAACTAAATCCACTTTTATTTAGGAATCGTCGCTTTAAAATCAACATATATAGGTTCTTTCTCCTGATAATTATGAAATATTTCTACTGAAATTTCTATTAAATACTCACTTCCAGAGTCCTTAAATATAGTAACTGTATATTTATCATTATCAAAACTTTCATCTTCATAATTAGATTGCCCAATTGTGTCAACTTTTTCTAATACTTCTTTTATATAAGGATCTTCTGTTTTTAGTTTTTCTATAACCATTTCTCCAATATAATTCATCTCATTCCTATGCCCTATCTTATTAAACCCTCTAGTTGACATGGATAATGTAGCAAAGGTAAAAGAAGATATAATTCCAAGTAAAAACATACCAACAATAATCTCTATTAAAGCAAATCCTTTATTTGTCATTTCTCAAATTATTTTATCTCCTTTATATTTACTTTACCTACAACAGGTGTTATAGTTAT
>JAQVYQ010000075.1 GCA_028708575.1 Tissierellia bacterium | reverse complement strand
TAATATTCCAATAGCACCTTCTCCAACTATTGAACCCAGTATAATACCTATAACTATTGCAACTAAAAGTTTTACTACCATATTATCCTTTAATTTACTCATATCTACTCTCCTCTGTTTATAATATTGATAATTGCAGAATCAGCGTGATCAAGACCTTCTTCACACAAGTAGCCAAGGTTTTTAATGGTGTCTTCTATTGATTCACCAACGATTCCTACATTCTTTTCAGCAATTACACCTTCCATCGCTAAGTAGGCTGACAAAACTGCTTCTTCTGCACTTGTTGATAGTTTAAAAGCACATGTGTCTTTTGCACCATCACAAATCATACCTGTAAGATTTGCTAACATATTATTGCAAGATCCAGCTATTTTCTCATCATCACCTCCAAGCATCCAAGTTATTGCAGCACTAGCCCCTACACCAGCAGCCATTGCGCAACCACATATTGAAGAAAGCTTTCCAGTAAACATCTTAACATATCTGTTGATTAAATGAGCAAAGAAAATTGCACGTATTAGCTTTTCTTCTTCTATGTTTTCATATTCTGCTACAACTGCAATAGGAACGATTACACCTATTCCCTGGTTGCCACTTCCACCACTGGTCATAATAGGGCATTCCCCACCCCCCATTCGCATATCACATGCTGAAGCTGTTAATAGTCTTGCTTTAGTAAAAACATCTATATTAAGCTTTCCATTAGTGTGAAGCCTATTTAATGTGGAACCTATACCAAGTCCTAAATCTGTATTTAAGCCTTCCTTAGCTGCTTTTAAATTCATCTCGATGCCATCTCTTACAAAATCAATTTCATCAAGTGGAATATTTTCGCAAACTTCTCTTAACTCTTTTAAAGTAATATCCTTGATAAAATCCATGGCAGTACCATTGCCATTTTCAAAAATATCCTCATATACTACACTTCCATTAACAAGGACCTGATCAATATGTATATGACTATGACGTAAATATACTTCTACAGTTTCTTTAACAGTAGTGATCATAACATATACATAAATTGATGGAGAATTGTCAGTAAATTCAACTGAAACAATACCCTTTTCAACCATCTCTTTAGCATGGGCAATTTTAGAGTCGTCAATGTTTTTTAGAACCATAAACTCATCCTTTGGATCTCCAGCAACAACTCCTAATGCAGTAGCTAAATCCAAACCTCTACTATTAGTTTTAGGTATAAATACTGATTTACCATTCTTATATATACTTTTACTAGTAACAACTTTAATATTCAATATATTACCTGTAATATATTGAGCAGCAGTTGCACTAGCAAAAGCTACGGCAACAGGTTCTGTACAGCCTAATGCTGGATTACTATCTTCTTTTACAATGTCAATAAATAAGTTTTTTGTTTTTTCCATAATTTATCCTTCTCCCTTTACTTTTGTTACTTATTAACATTGCATGAATCATGCCAGAAAATCCTATTTACTAAAACCTGCATTTCTAGCTATTTACAGAATAGATGCAGGAAATAGAAAAAAGATTTATTGCAATTATGCAAATCAATCTTTTTTTATACTTGTCAAGCTTAGCTAATTATGTCATTCGCAATTATGCAAATTATTTCGCATTATTACAAATTATATTTATTCAATTTCCTATATAAAGTGGCTAAATTAATATCAAGTATTTCAGAGATCTTGACCTTTGCCTCTGCTGTAGCACCATATTCCTTAATTAAACCTTTTATTACCTTGTTTTCATAATCATCCATAATATCTTTTAGACTAGCATTTATTCTTCTATTATCATTAGCTCCAAAGTTTTGAAGATTTTTTGGTAAATCAGATTTCATTATGACATTTCCTTTTATTGTATTTACCAAATACTCTATACAATTTTCCAGCTCCCTAATATTTCCAGGCCATGAATAACTTCTAAAAATGTCCTTCACTTCATCAGAAAATACTATATTAGATTTATTTAATTTTTGCATGTACTTTTGTAATCCATACTTACTTAATATATTTATATCTTCCCCTCTATCTTTTAATGGTGGAATTTCAATTGGTATAACACTGAGTCTGTAATATAGGTCATCCCTATACTGTCCTTTTTCTACCATTTCTTCAAGGTTTTGATTTGTAGCTGTAATCAGTCTAAAGTTTACTGATATTAAATCCTTTCCACCAAGCTTTGTGAAAGATTCTTCTTGTAAAACTCTTAAAAGCTTAGGTTGAAGATGTAGCGGCAAGTCACCTATTTCATCTAAAAACAAGGTCCCATTATTTGCTAGTTCAAACTTCCCAATTTTCCCAGATTTTGATGCACCAGTAAATGCACCTTCTTCATAGCCAAACAATTCACTTTCCAATAAATTTTCAGGAATTGAAGCACAGTTAATAGCTATAAATGGTTCGTTTCTTCTTGGACTTTCGTTGTGAATAGCTCTAGCAAATAGCTCTTTGCCTGTACCACTTTCACCCCTAATCATGATTGTGGACTTGCTTCTAGCTACATTTTTAGCTAATTCCTTTACCTCATTAATTTCCTTGCTCTCACCGATAATACTATTGAAATCAATATTTAAATTTACATTCATAATATTATAAGCATCATGAATAATCTTTGAACTATCATGTATTGTATATAAGTTACCAGTTATATTGTTTTCTACTAATATTGGTATCCTAGAAAAAATAAAGCTCTCCTTATGTCCATTTATGTCTAATTTAACCTCTTTACGTATATTTGGTCTTATATTGACTACAGATAAGGGCAAGTAATCAGCCATATCTTTACCTATGATTTTCCCTTGGGCTAGCTTAATTTTATCAACAGTAACTGAATTCAAAAACAGTATTTTATTATCAATATCTGTGTATATTATTCCACTATCAAGATTATCAATTGTTAAATTAATCAATTCGTCCTGTACCTTTAACTTTTTAATATAAGCCTTTTCCTTAATACTAGTAACCAATAAATCTGATAAGTTGCTTAAAAAGTCCAACAAAGAATCATATTTATCAAAGAGCTCTTGTTTTTGATTTGATTCAAAAGCTATTAGTCCAATTACTCCTATTAGTTGGTCCCCATCTAATATAGGGTAGCCTAAAGTTGCCTTTTCAAAGCAAGATCCTTTAGAACTACAGTCAGCACATTCTTCACTATTTGGATTTTTTATAAATTTAGGTTTCTTGGACAGGGCTGTTCGTTCAAAAGAACAACCTTCAGGTAGTCTTTGCCCAATAACATCCTTATACTTACCAGTGGCAGCAACTCTTATTAAATCCTTATCAGCTATTGTAACATCCACATCAAGGACCGCAAATATTGCATCTGAGATTCCCTGAGCAGTTTTACTATTCTTAATTAAACTCATATTAATTCTCCTATTAATAGATTTATAAGTATTATATCATATTTTTCTTTATCAAAAAACACTCATTGACTTCAATGAGTGTTTTTCATATAATTCTTATTATCTAAGTGTTATTAAGAAAAATTATGTTCTTTTAATCTTATAAGTTTTTTTCCTTAGTTTCTCCCCAGAAATCTACTTTACCCGCTAAGCCAATTGTAGAAGCTTTGAATACTGGGTTTTTCCCATTCTTTCTTTGACTAATATAATCATTTAGACAATCGATAGCTTGGTCTTTTAGTATGAAGATTGTAGGAATATTAATTAGTGCCATTGCAGCCATAAGAACATCTGCTGTATCCCATGCAACACCAAATTCCATTCCAGTACCAAAGAATATAACAATAACTGCTACTGCTCGGAAAATTGTTAAATTACTTTTATTTACTTTATCACCAAATATATATTTGAAATTGGATTCTGAATAATAGTAATTTCCAATTAAAGTAGTAAATCCAAATAGAGATAATGCAATTACAAAGAAGTGTTGTCCAAAACTTCCAAAAGCACTTGTTAATGCTGCTACATTATAAGGTGCACCTGCAAGTTCTGCTGTTGGAGCTATTCCTGAAGATAAAAGCATAAGAGCAGTTGCTGTACAAATTACCCATGTATCTAGATATACAGCCATCATTTGAACTAATCCTTGTTTTACTGGATGTGATACATCAGCAGCTGCAGCTGCATTAGGTGCTGAACCAATACCAGCTTCGTTTGAATAAAGGCCTCTCTTTAATCCTAACATTATAGCTGAACCAGCGAAACCACCAAATATAGCCTTAAAATCAAATGCTTGACTGAAAATATCACCAATAACACTTGGAAGAATAGCTATGTTTTTAAACATAATAATTATTGCAGCTGCAATGTATATTACTGACATTATTGGAACAAGAAGTGAAGTAATTTCACTTAATTTCTTTCCACCACCAAAAATACTAAAAGCAGTTAATACTGCTAACACTCCACCTACTATCATAGGAGTAACTTCTGGATTATAAAAACTATATGTTGCATAAGAAGAATTAATATTATATCCTGCAAGCATATTGAATCCGAACATATAAGTAAGTATTAAAACTACAGCAAAAAATATTCCTAATGGTTTGCTTTTTAAACCATCTTCTATATAATGTGCTGGACCACCATAAGATCCGCCTTCTTTATCGCGTTTCTTATAGATTTGTGCAAGAGTACTTTCTATAAAAGCTGATGCACTACCTAAGAATGCTACGACCCACATCCAAAATACAGAGCCAGCTCCTCCTATACATATAGCAGTAGAAACACCAACGATATTTCCTGTTCCAACTCTAGAAGCTGTTGAAACCATAAGAGCTTGAAATGATGACATTGCTTCTTTATCTTCTGCAGGTTCAGAAACAACTTTTATAGATTCTTTTAATAATCGAATTTGTGCAAAATTAGTTTTAAATGAAAAATAAAGTCCTCCACCAATCAATAATAACGGCAAAATATACGTATAAAGGAAACCACTTAAACTACCAATAAAATTTGCATACATTAAGACCCCTCCTTAAATTATAAAAATAAATAAAGCCAACACTTGCTCAATGATAACCTTTTCATTTTTAGTGAAACAATCACCCACTTTCTTTGATAAGAAATTTTTCATGCTTTTGATGCATAAAATTTCTGCATCATTAGATTTGCTACTAATCACTAACTAAAATAATGTAAATCTAATTCCTTTGACAAATATTCTAGTATCTGATACCCACCTGTACTATTTCCATGTACATCAAGAGCAGGTCCAAATACACAAATACCCATATTGTTTTGGGCAAGAGCAAGGATTCCACCACCTACACCACTTTTGGCAGGCATTCCAACTCTTATGGCAAATTCACCCGAACCATCATACAAACCACAAGTAACCATTAGTGACTTGACAATTTGCAGAACTGGCTTATTAATTAATTGTATTCCTGATCTAACATCTTTTCCTCCATTAGCTAATATTGCAGCATAATTGGCTAAATCAAAAGTATTAATATTTAAAGAACACATCTTAAAATAAAAACTTAATGCTTTTTCAACATCTGCTTCTAAAACTCCATTGCTTTGCAACAAATATGCAATAGATCGATTTAATTTACCTGCTCCATTTTCCGAATTATAAACGTTTTCATCTACAACAATAGTATCTCTACCACAAACTAAACGTACAAATCTTAAAAACTCTTCAAATTCATATCTATCTGCAATTAGTCCAGCTACTGCAATAGCCCCTGCATTTATAAGGGGATTGGATGGCATTGCACTTTTAGTCTCAAGTTTAACTATAGAATTAAACGGATCACCAGAAGGCTCCATACCTACTTTGGTAAATATAACATCTGCCCCGATATGCTCAAGAGCAAAGATTAATGAGATTGTTTTTGATATACTTTGCATAGTGAATTCCTGCTGCCAGTCTCCAGCATGATATTCTTTACCATCTGTAGTTACTATAGATACACCAAGAAAATTCTTATCAACTTTTGATAACTCTGGAATATATGTTGCAATATTCCCTTCACTTATGTATTTACGACCGTGTTCTAAAGCGTCGTTTAATACTTCTGAAATATTACTGCTCTTCATTTGATGTAATTCCTCCCAACTCTTTATACTCTAGTACTATACTTTATATTTTAACTCATCGAAAAAAAATGTGATAATACTTAATACACATAACTGCTATATGTATTAGCTATAGCTATTTTTAACATTATATGTTAAAATATGTTAAGATTCAAAGAATTCTGTTAATTACTAAAGGGGATGTTTATACTATGGATATTAATTATCTTGAATACTTTGTAATAGTTGCAGAATGTGGTTCCATTAATAAAGCAGCTAAGAAGTTGTTCATGTCACAACCTCATCTAAGTAACATAATAAAAGACTTAGAATTCAGCATTGGAACTGAATTGTTTGAACGAACCAATAGAGGCGTCACGATTACAGCATCTGGGGAATATTTTCTAAATCACTCCAAGGCTATACTTAGTGAAGTAGAAAAATTAAAAGAATTTACACCTGCAACCAAAAAAAGTTCAGATAGTCTACGTATTTCCATGACTAAATTTACCCACGTTATGGAATGTTTCAATGAAGTTTGTAGTAAAAAAGACAATGTTGATAAATTTACTTATCTTTTAAATGAAGGTACAACAAAAGATGTCCTAAATGATGTGTCAAGTGGATATGCTGATGTAGGAGTCATTCATTATGATGTTCTTGAAACCAAAAATATGCACGGCTATATGAAAACCAATAATTTGGAAGGTGAGATACTTGCAAAGTTTTCACCAGAAATATGTGTTTCCAAGCATCACGAATTAATTAAAAATAATAAAAAAGTCACATTAGATGCTCTTAGAAATTATGGTTTTACTCGATATATTGGCCAATACGAGGATTTCATCTATAATATAACTAAAAACGGACACCAAGAAGACCTTAATAACTCAGATAAAACCATCTATGTTTATGGACGAGCAACCTTATTGAATCTTATATCAGTAAGTAATTGTTATACCATAGGAATTATGCCTTTTGAGCATCAAAATTCATTGTTTGACGTTCTGTCTGTACCTATTGAAGGATGTGAAGATACAATTATATTTGAAGTTAT
>JAQVYQ010000022.1:25245-28911 GCA_028708575.1 Tissierellia bacterium | reverse complement strand
TCTCAACTCTTATTATCTCAACCTGTAATTCAAGGGGAAAATGGGCTATGGGTAGTAGAAAGATGGATGGATGGAAGTGGAATTATTTATCATGAAGTTCCATATTATGAAGAGGATATAAAAATACTAGAATATTATGAAGGTTTACAAGAGAAAGTCAACAATGGAGATAATCTATGGATAGATCCTCTAGAGGTGGGCTATGACTACATAGTAAATACATTAGGACAAGTTTTAGTTAAGGCTGATGACTTAGAAGTTATCAATCCAGCCACAATAGATGATTTTCTTACTACACCTATAAGCCATTTTATTGGATATATAACAGAGATGAACTCTAGCAATGGGTTATTTCATTTAGATAAGGTAGAATTTCTGACTCATGAAGATGAAGAGAGGGCAGCAGAGTTAGATATAGATATAAATATAGATATGCCTTCAGGCTTCTATATTTATAATAAAGATAACTACCCTATGGTTTTTGAAGTTTGTGGTGAAACTGAATTTCTAATACTAGATTTAAACCATTTATCAAATCACATATCAATTTCTAAAAAGGAATTTATTGAATTTAATAATTCTAGAGGTAAGAGTACACTATTTCATATATATGCAAGGGATGGATATGTAACAAGTATTATAGAACAATATTTACCATAAAACAGAGGAGTTGAAAAGATGATTCGGTATTTATTTGTGTTAGCTTTAAGTTTTTATTTGCTTCCATTACTAATTAATGATACTGGGTCGGGTATGATGATGCTACTAGTAGTAATACCTCTAATTTGTCTTGTCAGCTCATTCTTTTATGGAATAAGATATTCCTTTAATAAGTGGTTTGCTATAATTGTAGCAGCCTTGTTTACACCAACAATTTTCCTTTTTTATAATTATTCTGCTTGGGTTTATATAGTAGGATATGGAATTATCGCATTAATTGGTAATTCTATTGGTATGATACTTTATAAGCAAGGGAAATAATTACCTTTATCCAAACAACTACTGCCATATGAACCACTTTTCATATTTTGATTCAATGAGTTGATTTATAAGACTTCTTGAGAGTAAAGAGTGCCATTAAAGAGTCTCAATGACACATTAAATAAATAGTTGTATTTCAGATTCTAAAGCATCTTTAATATAATCTTCAGCAGTAATAATCTTCACTTCTGGTAAGAATTCCTCTTCAGCAAATCCCATTATTTCACAGGATAGCTTGCAAGCACCAAATTTTGCTCCTTTCTTGATAGCTCCTTTTAAAAAAGCTTGAATTGGTGGTGTATCATTATCCTCCATCATATCTTGGAGCATCTTTTTACCTAAACCAGCAAAGTTCATCTTAGATAATGGTAAGTTTTCAATGCCCTTAGGTGTCATACTTGAAAACATTCTTTCATAGGCTGTTTTTTCTTCATCAGTGATAACATCAGGATCTCTTATTAAAGTCAATCCCCAAAATGCAAAAAACATAGAAACGTCTACATTCATTTCTAAGGCCGTATTAGCTAGTATAAGTGCTGCTAATGCCTTATCATATTCACCACTAAACAATAGAAAGCTCATTTTCTTATTCATAAAAAACCTCCTCTTGATAGTTTTAGTCAAGAGGAAGATTTCTATACTTATTTTGATAATAAGGAATATTGTTACTAATCTTATTAAGCAAATACACTAATAAATCAATTTCGTTATAATCATTATACAATCCTAAGCTGATTCTCACCATTCCAGGTTGCATTGTTTTTGGACAATTTCTATATTTTTTAATATCACTTTCATTAATATTGAGTAATTTTTGAACATATGGCTGAGCACAAAAGCAACCATTTCTTATGGCTATGCCCCCTTCTTTTCCTAAAATCTCAGCTAATTGATAATGAGTAAGTCCATTCATATTAAAGGAAAGAATAGATACCTTTTTATCTACATCAAAGTCATCATATATAAATAAATTAGGTATATTAATCAGACTTTTAATAGCATAAGAAATAAGCTCTTTTTCATATGCATCAATTCTCTTCATTCCAATAGACTTTAGCATTTTAATGCTTTCTGTTAAAGCAACAACCCCCATTAAATTTGGCGTTCCTGCTTCTTCCTTTTCAGGTGGATTGGCCCAAATAACATCATCTATAGATACAAACTCTATAGCGCCACCGCCTACATATTCAGGGGCACCTTCAGTGAAAATATCTTTTGGTGCAACTAAGGCTCCAATACCAAATGGAGCATACATTTTATGGGCAGAAAAAGCTAAGAAGTCAATATGCTCAGATGTATCAATATCCTTCATATCAATTGGCATATGTGCAATTCCCTGAGCTCCATCAACTAAAATCCTTGCACCATAATTATGAGCTAGATTAGCTATCTGGTGGATAGGATTTATAAACCCTGTAACATTAGATGCAGCAGTAACGCAGACTAATCCAACATTTCCATGGTAGTTTTTAAGTTTTTCCTCTAAATCATCTATTATTAATCTTCCTGATGAATCAACATCTACATAATCTACATTATATTTATTTCTCCAGGGCAGCATATTTGAATGATGTTCCATATATGTAGTTAGAACTATTTTATCTTTTAATGTATTTTGAAGTCTATATGACAATTTATTTATACAATCAGTGGTGTTTTTAAGGAATATTACAGTATGATAATCCTTATTTCCATTAACAAAATCAAGGATCTCATCTCTAGCTTTATCGTAGACTTGTGAAGATAGAATTGATTTATAGCCAGAACCCCTATGGACTGATGAATAATAGGGAGCAAAGTCAACCATAGAATTAATTACAGCTTTAAATGGTGGGGTAGTAGCTGCATTGTCAAAGTTTATATAATGAACTTCATTGCCATTCTCTAGATTTACAACACTATCTGAACCAACAATTAAATTTTTATACATAGCATCACCTTCGTTTATAAGTATTTACGCTACTATTAATATATTAATAGTAGCGTAAATGGTGAGTTTTTATTTAAATTTGGTTTTTGTGAATTGTCATTTATTCAATTGCTTTTCTGTACTTTTCCATTACTACTTCAAATATATCTGCTGAAGTAGGTGGTGTATAGGTAATAGCATTAGCACCTGCATCAATTGTTTCAATAATAGTTTTGTCATTTGGCCCTCCTGTGGCGATAATAGGCAATTCTTCTCCAAATTCGCTTCTTATTTGCTTTACAATTTTTGCTGTATTAATACCACCTGAAATGTTTAAGATACTAGCGCCTGCTTTTAATTTTCCCACATAGTCATCTTTATCAGTAACAACTGTAGCTATAATAGGGATATCAATAGTAGAATACATTTCCTTAATGACTTCGTTACTTATAGGTGCATTGACAACTACTCCATAGGCACCTAATAATTCTGCTTGTAAGGCAATGGCAATAGATCTATTCCCTGTAGTTCGTCCTCCACCAACTCCAACAAAAACAGGCACTGGAGCAACCTGTAAAGTTGCTTGGATAATTGATAGTTGCGGTGTAAATGGATAAACTGCTATAATTGAACCAGCATTATTATTTGAATGATAAAAAGGAACCGACCCCTTTTATCATTTTCATTTTATTACTAATATTACTAATAATTTCTAGATAAAAAATTGTTATTGTTTTTAATACCAAAATAAGGTTAAAATATAGTAAGCAAGAAAG
>JAQVYQ010000022.1:8156-25145 GCA_028708575.1 Tissierellia bacterium | reverse complement strand
ATGATAAAAAGGAACCGACCCCTTTTATCATTTTCATTTTATTACTAATATTACTAATAATTTCTAGATAAAAAATTGTTATTGTTTTTAATACCAAAATAAGGTTAAAATATAGTAAGCAAGAAAGCTTCTCAAATTGAAAGAGGGATATATAATGAGAAAGGAATACGTAGAGTATTTAAAAGATTTACCTATAGATATACAATTGGCAAATATTATGGAATACCCTTTCCATTGGCAAGATTCAATAGAAATCCTATTTGTATTAAAAGGTACTATTACTATAGGAGTTGAAAACGAAACATTTACTCTAGTAGAAAGAGAAATTGAAATAATAAATCCAAATGAAGTCCTTAGCATAGAATCAAAAGATCCCGACAATCTTGTGATTATTATAGATATAGAACCAAATTTCTTTGAGCAGTATTATGACGATGCAAAGGATACATTTTATTATACCAATTCATCAGATGATAATGCTCAGGAAACTGAAGAGTATTATGAGCTTAGAAAATATCTATCAATTTTGATATATGAAGCTATATCAAAGCTAGATGATTATGAGGACTCTATAGAAGAAAAACTATTAGCTATGATGTATCACCTTTTAAACAATTTCCACTACTTAGTATATGAAGAGGAAGATTTAAAGGATGATGAGTATCAACTTGAAAGATATCATCGAATAGTAAAGTATATAGGCAACAATTATATGGACAAAGTAAGTTTACAGGATATAGCTGAAAAAGAATTTTTAACAACTCAATACCTATCATATAAATTAAAAGAAATATTTGGGCATAGTTTTTACGAATATTTAAACATGGTAAGAGTGGAAGAATCAACAAAATTATTATTGGACTCAGATTTAAATATTAGTGAAATATCTTTAGAGGTTGGATTTTCCCATGTAAGATATTATAATAAACATTTTAAGATTCATTATAATATGACTCCAATGCAATATAGAAATAAGTATAAAGTAAACAGGGAAGAATTAGAAAAGCTTAAGGATATAAAATATTTTGACTTAAAAGATGCTATACCATATATATATCAGTATTTAGAAGATTACGAAAGATATCATTTTGACAATAGGATTATAAAACTGGATATTGATTTAAACAATGAAACTATAGATGAATTTCACAAACCAAACCTAATAAATTTAGGCGATATTTCTTTACTATTGGAAGAAGAAAATATGAAGATCCTAAAGGAGATCCAAAATCAGATAAGATTTAAATACTGTATAATCAACAGACTTTTCTCTTCAGATATGGACATATATAAAGGGAAGAACAATAGATTTATTAATTGGACTAGAGTTGAAAATATATTGGATCTTATTAAAAAGATGAAATTAACTCCAATAATAAATACTGAAGGAGTCGAAGAACATATACTTAAGGAATTTATAAGTAACTTTTCTTATGTATATGATGTAGATGTAGAGGAATGGCTAAACTTTAATATAGACGAACTAAGTCCATATTTCCTTAAAGAAGAAATAAGCCCATTGTATGACACTATTGATATGGTACCTTTTATTTTATACAGTTATACCAATGAAAAGAAGCGAATTGTTCCAAATATGATTGATGAAATCACAAAGGAAACCTATCTTACAAATGACACCTTTTTTGGTGGCAATGGAATATTCACTTCGAATTATTTAAATAAACCGTCATTCTATGCCTATAAATTTTTGTCTCTATTAGGTGATGACATACTATATAGAGGAGAAGGTTATGTTGTAACAAAATCAGATGAAGGCTATCAAATATTGATGTTTAATCCAGTAGAAGTAACAGAAGAAACTATTTATAGGGGTAAAACACAAGACAAATTAAAATCAATGAAAGTTTCTTTGAATATTTATAATATGGAAGGTGATTTTCAGATTACTAAATATGACTTAAACAAAAGTCATGGCTCAATATACAATAAGTGGGTTTACTTAGGTCCTCCTGAAAGAATAGATAATACACAATGGGACCTACTAGATGAATATGTACATCCTAATGTAACATTTTATTATGGCAAAAAGTCCACTGTATTTAATGTACTGACCAATATTAAACCTAATGGAGCAGTGTTATTTACCTTAAATAGTGTACCAAATCAATAAATACTTGGATTAAATAAAGATTTGTGATAAGTATTCAATTTTTGTAAAAACATAAAATGTCCTTTAAAGAGTCTAATTAGGTGAATGAATTAAAACCCCCCTGATGATAAGATTAGACTATCAATGGGGGTTTTATTATGAGTAACAATAAATTATTTGGAGAAGAAAAGATTATAAAGCTATTATTAAGGTTTTCTATACCAATTATATTTTCATATCTTATTACGGAATTATACAATATGGTGGATACAATTTTTGTTGGTAGAGAAGTAGGAACTAGTGGTATAGCAGCTTTAGTCCTAGTATTTCCAATACAAAGGATCATATTCGCATTGGGAACCATGGTGGCAGTTGGTACATCAACATCATTTTCAAGATGTAATGGAAGAAAAGATATTGAAGGGTCTAAAAAAGTATTAAAAAACGGTTTTTCATTATCCTATTCCATAATGATATTATTGACAATTACAGTCTTACTACTTGGAGATAGAATACTTATTATCTTAGGCTCAAGTCAAAACATATTACCTTTAGCTAAGGATTACTTATACTATATTATTTTTGGAAGTGCTTTTTTAAGTATGACCTTGTTTATATCAAGTATTATGATAGCATTAGGAAATACCAAGATGTCTATAGTCAGCACTAGTATAGGGGCTATAACAAATATTATAATTGACTTTATTCTAGTAACGAAACTAGGTATGGGCGTACAAGGAGCAGCAATAGCTACAGCTGTTTCTCAAGTTGTAGGATTTACTTATGCTTATTACAACTATAGAAAAATAATGAAAGAATACAATATGGATTTAGGCTTTGAGATAGATAAAAAAATTGCTATGCCTATTATCACAGTTGGAATTGCAGCTTTTGTAATAGAAGCTGAAGACGGTATATTGATGGTTGTCTTAAATAATTTATTAGCTTCAACAATTGGAGATTCAGGTATAGTTATACTAGGTATAATTTCAAAGGTATATATGTTTTTGTTTATAAGTATGTTAGGAATAGCTGCAGCAATGCAACCTATTGTAGCATATAATGCTGGTGCAAAGAATTATAAAAGGATAAAAGGTGTAATGTACCAAACAACAAAATTTGCCTTAATCACTTCTACAATATTATGGGCTACAATGATGATATTTGCGCCACAATTAATTGGTATATTCGTCACAGATACAGCTATTATTGCAGAATCAGTTATTGCATTTAGAATAATGATAGCAGTATTTCCTATTGTTAGTATTTATTATGTTTCAATATATTATTTCCAAGCCTTAGGTAAGGCAAAGACATCTCTATTAGTATCAGTTTTAAGACAATTAATAATTATGATACCAGTTTCAATAATAATGGTAAAAGTTTTTAATTTAGGAGCCCTTGGAGTTTGGATATCCTATCCAATATCGGACATATTATCAAGTGTAGCATCTTATATGCTGATAAGAAGTGAAGGAATTGAATTAAACATAGCAGTAAGAAAACAAATAGAAAGAGAAAAATTAGAAGGACATTTAGCATAATTTACTCTTTAGAAAACAATGGTACAATTCATTTCTATATGGATTGTACTTTTTTTATTTTTCTATTGAAATTTTATTCAAAAAGTGTTATGGTAATAGCAAATATAATACATAACACTTTTAAAAGTGTATCAGAACGCATTTGGAGGGATATTATGAGAAATCATGAAGAACTAAAATTATTGGTAAAATATGCTTTGTTAATAGCAATGACAACCGTTATGACGATGGTTATTCAGATTCCTACTATTAATACTAATGGTTATCTTAATCTTGGCGATATGGTAGTATTTGTAGCAGCATTTCTTTTAGGCAAGAGGGGAGGACTTATAGTAGGTGGTCTTGGCTCTGGTTTAGCGGATATTTTACTTGGATACTCACATTATGCTCCTATTACTTTGATTGTAAAAGGGCTTGAGGGCTTTATAGCAGGAGCCATACTAGAAACAAAAGTAGGAAAGAGAGTGCCATTATTGGCAACAGTCTTAGGTGCTATGTGGATGGCCTTAGGTTATTATTTAGCAGAAATATTTATGTATGGAAAAGAGCCAGCTTTGTTGGGGATTCCAGGTAATTTAGCTCAAGGCTTATTTGGAGCAATTACTTGTCTTATATTTATTAAAGCACTAAATAAAACGAGAATAAAAATATGAAAGAGGACTTAGATAAATCCTCTTTCATATTTTTATTCTATTGACATTGACCTAAGCTAAAGGTATATAGTATTCTATTAATATGATTTCAAGGAATACACAGTAAAGATTTGAAGAGGCATTAGCCTATAAGGAGTGAAAAACAAGGATGAATGATAAGGAAAAATTTGAAGGTTCTAAGGATAAATTAGTACAGGACAATGAAGATAAGTTTGGTGTTGAAATAAGAGAAAAATATGGTAAGGATATAGTTGAGAAATCCAATGAGAGATTTAAAAATATGACACAAGAGGATTTTATTAAACTTAATGAATTAGGTTCACAAATTAAATTCTATCTAGGTCAAGCCATGAAGCATAGAGATCCAACTAGTGATCTTGCTCAAAAAGCAGCAGAATTGCATAAGGAATGGATAACAATGTCTTGGGGTACTTATGACAAGGAAGCTCATGCAAATTTAGCTCAAATGTATGTAGATGATGAAAATTTTAAAAAGTATTATGATGATGAAGTAGAGGGTGCAGCAGTTTTATTAAGAGATGCAATATTCATCTATACAGGGAGAAAATAGAAAAGTGGAATTAATGCTAGCTTAAGATTCAGATCATAAGCTAGCATTTTTAAACATTTCTTAGTTACATAAATATAGAGTATTTAATTATTATTAAATAATGGGTATATAATAATAGTGAAGAAAATAGGAGGGGTATAAATGAATATTGCTATTATAGTAGGTAGTTTACGTAAGGAATCATATAATAAAAGGATAGCTGAATTCTTAATTAAAAGGTATGATGGCAAGTATAATTTGGAAATTGTCTCCATAGACAAATTGCCATTATTTAATGAGGATATTGAAGATGACCCACCGGTTGAAGTAATACAATTTAAAGAAAAAATTAAAAATAGCTCTGGGGTCATATTTGTTACTCCAGAGTATAATCACTCAATTCCAGGTGTGTTAAAGAATGCATTGGATTGGTGCTCAAGAGTGGATAGAGTTCTTGTAAGAAAACCTACATTTATAATTGGTGCATCAAATGGAAATGTAGGTACAGCTAGATGTCAATCCCATTTAGTGCAAGTCTTAAATTCCCCAGGTGTAATGGCTCTTAATATGCCTAGTACTCATGTGCTCATACCAAATGTTCAAGATGATTTTGATGAAGAAGGCAATTTTACTAATGAAAGGACTATAAATTATTTAGATAAAATTATGAATAAATTCCTTAAATGGATAGAGAAAAACCGCGATTAGTCGCGGTTTTAAATTGCCCATTCACCATCTTTAAATATTTGAATCTTTTGTCCATTATGAGTTTCCCCAATAATTGATAAGTCTTTAGAGCCTATCATAAAATCCTCATGGATTAATGAATTATTGACTCCTGCCCTTTGGAGCTCTTCATCAGACATCTTTTCGCCACCTTTTATTGAAGTAGGATAGGCTTTACCTAAAGCTAAATGGCAGCTTGCATTTTCATCATACAATGTATTAAAGAATATTGTATTGGATTGAGATATAGGTGAACTATATGGAACTAGTGCAACTTCCCCTAAATATCTTGAACCTTCATCTGTATCAAGTAAATCCTTTAGTATTTCATTGCCTGTTTTTGCTTCAAATTTAGATACCTTGCCATCTTTAAATTCAATCATAAAGTCATCTATTAAATTTCCGCCATAATTTAATGGTTTAGTACTGTAAACTACTCCGTTGACACCTTCTCTATGAGGTAGTGTATATACTTCTTCAGTTGGCATATTTGCAACAAAATGAACTCCTTCTGAATTTATACTTGCTCCTCCAGACCAAATATGATTTTCTGGAAGATTAACTAACAAATCAGTTTCATTTGAAGAAGTATAGTGCAAAGATTTAAATTGTTTTTCATTTAGGTACTTTGTTTTTTCTTCTAAAGTACTCTTATGATCTTTCCATGCAAATGTTGGATCATCTAAATTTACACGAGTTGCCTTAAATATTGCATCCCAAAGCAACTTGATAGCCTTTTCTTCAACTACATCATTAAATACAGTTTTTGCCCAGCCTTTGGTTGGAATAGATATAACACACCAAGAATTTATATCATTCATAGTATATTTTCTGAAATCTTTCATTCCTAAACTATTTGTCTTATTTGAAACAGAAATTTTCTTAGGTTCTATATCTTTCAAAAGATAAGGGTCAGAAGCATGTACAGATACAAATCCAGCTCCTTTTTCAGCATAATATAGCATAATATCTTGTTTCCATTTAGGAAATTCTTCAAAGACTTCCATAGGAGAGTTTTCGTATTTTAGTTTTATTAATGTATCATCGCTCCAATTTACATAAACTTCGCTTGCACCTTTCTCATAAGCATTCTTGGCTAATAATCTTACAAAGTCTGCTCCTTCTATTGGTCCACTAATTACTAATGGTTGCTTGTCTTGAAGGTTTATTCCAACTTCAATCACAAGTTTTGCATAAGAATCTAATTGCTCATTAAAATTACTCATCAATCTCACCTCGTCTATATTCATAAATATAGTTTACCCCAAATTCTAATGAAATGCACAATATTTACATATTTTATTAGAAAAGCATCATATACATAACTAAAACCACAAGGGGGTATACTCATGTCTGAAGATAGATTTAAAAAAATAGAAATAATATTACCATCAACAATAGTAAAACAGCTTTATAAAATATCAAAGAATGAAAATCGTACAGTTAACCAGCAAATTGCATTAATAATAGTAAAATATCTAAAAGAATTTAATACAATTCTTGAAGTAACGAATGAAGAGGATTTTGGAGTGATTACTGAAGAAAAATTGAGAGAATTTCTAAGTAAAGAAAAAAATCAAATAGAATATAAATATGATGAAATAAAGGATTATAGTTTTGATCAACTCTTTAATATCTGGGTAAATTACTTTCTTTGATAATAAATTAATTAACTTGGGTATAATCATAATAACATGTTTAAGGGGGAAGAAAATTGGAATATAGAAAATTTGGAAGCAAGTATGTAGTTCGATTAGATATTGGAGAAGATATCGTCCAATCTGTTAAGGAATTGGCTGAAAAGGAAGGAATAAGATTAGGAGTTGTAACTGGTATTGGAGCTGTAAATAAGGCAACTATAGGCCTTTATGAAGTATCAAAACAGCAATATATATCAACAGAGCTTTCAGAAGATATGGAAATTGTATCATTAGGAGGCAACATTTCAGAGATGAACGGTGAAGTATATGTTCATTTGCATATAGCTTTAGGATGTTCGGGATCCAATGTAAAAGCAGGCCATTTGAATTCAGCAATTATAAGTGGTACAGGTGAATTAATTATTGATGAAATAGTTGGAGCAGTAGATAGGGTTAAGGATAATGTATCAGGATTAAATATATTCAAATTTAATAATTAATTTGCATCAGAATGCTCGAGAATGGCAATTTATGTGATATACTAGTATATCATACGCATTGGAGCTAATAATATGGATTATCAGACTGATATGTTTTCAATTATTAATAATAAAAATGAAATTCCTGACAAACATATACCTAAAGGAGTTAAGTTGAAGAAAAGAGAAATGTGGTGTCCATATTGCTCGAAACCGGTTATGTTTATTAAGGACAAGGCACACGGAGTTAAGAGATGCCCTTATTGCAATATAAGTGATAAGGATTATTATGTTAAGATGGTAAACCGTAATTGGTTCTAAGTATCTTCTTATAAGCATTGACAAAAATGTGAAAATATGATGATATATAAATTAAGAAAAATACAGTATGATTATGAAATTCTAGGAGGAATAATTTAAAAATGGGAGAGGATTCAGGGGCCCCGATAGCAGGACAATTGCTATTAATATTAATATTAACATTATTAAATGCATTTTTTGCTGCATCGGAAATGGCTATGGTATCACTTGATAAGAAGAAGCTAGAAACACAAGCGGAGGATGGTAATAAGAAAGCGTCTATGTTATTAGACCTTTTAGAAGAACCTTCAAGATTCTTATCAACTATTCAAGTAGGAATTACATTTGCTGGGTTTTTTAATTCAGCTTCAGCAGCTATAGGATTATCAGGAACCTTTGGAGGGTTTTTGGCTAGACTTGGGGTGCCAGCATCAATATCAGGCGAAATCGCAGTTATTGTAGTTACATTAATACTAGCTTATATAACCCTTGTTTTCGGGGAATTAGTGCCTAAAAGGATAGCATTACAAAACAAAGAAAAATTTGCATTGTTTGCCATAGGATCAATAACTTTTGTAGCTAAAATAATGCGACCTTTTGTAAGCCTTTTATCATTTTCAACAAATGGAATTATGAGACTTTTAGGTATTAGTACTGAAGGTGTAGAAGAAAAGGTTACTCTAGAAGAGATACGTTCTATGGTAGAAGTAGGACAAGAACAAGGAGTAATTAATCCAGTAGAAAGAGAAATGATAGATAGTGTAATAGGATTTGATGATAAATTAGCAGAAGAGATAATGACTGCAAGAACTGAAGTATTCATGATTGATCTTGAGGATCCAATCGAAGACTATCTTGCAGAAATGATGGAGCTAAAATATTCGAGAATTCCTGTTTATGATGGAGATGTTGATGATATATTAGGTATACTTTACCTAAAGGATTTTCTATTGGAAGCTTATAAGGTAGGATTTAAAAATGTAAATATTAAAAAGATTCTTCGTCCAGCCTATTATATACCTGAGCGAAAAAACATTAATGATTTATTTAATGAATTGCAAGAGAAGAAAATGCATATGGCTATACTAATTGATGAATATGGTGGCTTTTCAGGTATTGTAACAATGGAAGACCTTATTGAAGAAATCGTTGGTGATATTGATGACGAGTATGACCATGATGAACCTGATATTATGAAAATTGACGATAATACATATGTGGCAAAAGGAGTAATATCTGTAAAGGAATTTAATAGTAATGTAGGCAGTGAATTAGATGATGATTCTGAAGAATATGATACCCTTGGTGGGTTTTTAATAGATTTAATAGGCTATATACCTGATGATGGTGATAAGGTCAAGGTAGAATATGAAAATTTAGAATTTAATATAGAAGAAGTAAATGAAAAAAGGATACAAGTTGTAAGAATAATAGTAAATGAAATTGAAGAAGATAAAGAAATATACGAGGAATAATTTTCTTAGATCAAGTACTATCATAAGCTAGTACCTGATCTTTTTTAATTCACTTAGAAGGTGGGTGTAATATGAAATTTCAATCCAAAGGATTAATAAATGCTATTATTCTAATTACATATGCAATTATACTTATGTGGCTTTTGGAGAATATTGCTGGAGTTGCTTCTGTATTTAGTAGAATAATCGCAGTTTTTTCACCATTTATAATTGGAGCTGCCTTTGCTTTTATATTGAATAGTCCAATGATGTTTATCGAGAGTTGTTTTTTTAATGGGAAAAGTCCACTTAAGAATATTAGTCCTAAAATTAAAAGACCTATTAGTTATATAGTTACTTTAGTATTGCTTATAGCTACAATTATTATTATTTCATTTTTGATTATACCAGAGCTAATTAATACAATTCAGGAATTAGGAAGAAAGTTTCCAGCAGTGTGGAATGATATACAAAGTTTTGTTGTAACAAATTTACGAGATAATCCTCAAATTGTAGAAAGCATTACCAGTATTAATATAGATTGGAATAGTATTGAACAAAAGGCACTTAGTTTTCTAAATGATAGTGCTGGAAGCTTAATTGGTTCAACATTTTCATTTGCAACATCATTTATTGGTAAAATAATCAACTTTTTTTTAGCATTTGTTTTTTCAATATATGTCCTCTTACAAAAGGAAGTACTTGCTAGGCAAAGTAAAAAATTAATATTAGCTTATTTTCCAGAAAAAGCATCCAATAAAATATTTCATATAGCTAGCCTTTCAAATAGAGTGTTTTCTAACTTTCTATCAGGACAATTTTTAGAGGCTTTAATACTAGGGGGCTTATTCCTAGTAGCAATGTGGATATTCAAATTTCCCTATGCAATAATGATAAGTTTGCTCATTGCTATAACTGCTTTGGTTCCAATATTTGGTGCCTTTATTGGTTGCATTATTGGTGTTTTTTTAATATTTGTAGATAGCCCTATAAAGGCATTTTGGTTCCTAATAATGTTTTTAATAATACAGCAAATCGAAGGGAACCTTATTTATCCTCATGTAGTTGGTAAAGCATCAGGGCTTCCGTCTATATGGATATTAGTAGCTGTAAGTGTAGGTGGTAGTTTAATGGGTATATTAGGAATAATCTTGTTTATACCAATTTGTTCTGTTCTTTATGCTCTTCTTAGAGAAAGTGTAAATGATAGATTGAAGTCAAAAGATATTAAAGAAGTTTGATGAAAAATTATAAGATAGATGATAGAATAATTGGGTATATTATGAATAAGTTTTTTATGAGAATTTAGTATAAGATTTATAGGAGGCGTTTTAATGTCAGAAAATAATGTAGTAGTATATTCAACAACAACATGTCCATGGTGTGTAAAGGTAAAGGATTACCTTAATTCTAAGGATATATCATTCACTGAATACAATGTACAAAAAGATACAGAAAAAGCTATGGAAATGATTGAGAAATCAGGACAAAGAGGAGTACCAGTAATCGATATTAATGATAATATTGTTATAGGTTTTGATAAGGCTACTATAGATGATTTATTAGGCCTATAGTAAAAATAAGTTTAACAAACATAGACCACTAGAAGGTAAATACTTTTTCAGTGGTCTTATTGTTTTATTAATTTTTCTAGGATGATGCAAATGAATCACAATACCATTAGAATATCTGTTAGGAATTTAGTAGAATTTGTATTGCGCTCAGGTGATATAGACAATAGTTTTATGTCTATGAGCAGGGCAGTAGAAGGAACTCGTGCTCATCAAAGGGTACAAAAATCTTATGGACCAGAATACAAAGCTGAAGTATCATTAAAGCACATAGTTGAATATGAGCAATTTACAATTCTTCTTGAAGGACGAGCAGATGGAATCATTTCATATGATGGGAAAACAATTATCGATGAAATAAAGAGTACAACAAAAGATTTAGAAACTATTGAAGAAGACTATAATCCATTGCATTG
Organism: Tissierellia bacterium; assembly: GCA_028708575.1. Taxonomy (GTDB): domain Bacteria; phylum Bacillota; class Clostridia; order Tissierellales; family Tissierellaceae; genus UBA3583. Next base: position 13,702 of record JAQVYQ010000022.1, on the reverse strand, counting down.
GGCACAAGCAAAGATTTATGGTTATATTTATGGTGTCCAAAATAAGATAGATGATATTAATATTCAATTAACATATGTAAGTATAGAAACAGAGGAGTGCAAGATATTTATTAAAGAGTTTACAAATAGTGAAATTGAGGATTTCTTCTATTATATTATAAATAAGTACATAGAATTGGCAAATATGACTTTCTATTGGGCTGGAGTAAGAGATGAAACTATAAAAAACCTACAATTTCCTTTTAATGAATATAGAAAAGGCCAAAGGGAATTAGCAGTTGCTGCATATACAACTATTTCAGAAAGAAAAAAGATATTTGCTCAAGCACCTACAGGAATAGGAAAGACTATGTCTACATTATTTCCAAGTATAAAAGCTATAGGAGAAGGCTTAGTCAGCAAAATATTTTATCTTACTGCTAAAACAATTACAAGAGAAGTCCCAAAAGCATCTATGGAGCTTTTAATGGAAAAAGGTTTAAGAGCTAAGACATTAATTATTACTGCAAAGGATAAGATTTGTACTAATGATGAAGTCAAGTGCAATCCCAGAGACTGCAAGGCAGCAAAGGGACATTTTGATAGAGTCAACGATGCAATAATGGATATATTTCAGAATGAAGACTTAATAACAAGAGAAATCATAATCTCCTATGCAATAAAGCATAATGTTTGCCCTTTTGAATTTTTATTAGATATAAGTCTTTGGTGTGACATAATAATATGCGACTACAACTATGTATTTGACCCCCAAGTATACTTGCGTAGATTTTTTGATACTGATAAGAATGATTACGTATTTTTAATAGATGAAGCACATAATTTAGTGGATAGATCTAGAGAAATGTTCTCAGCAGAGATAAATAAAGCACATTTTCTGGAAATAAAAGATATATTTGTGGATAAATACAAAGCGATTTCAAAATCTATCAACAAATGTAATAGCATTATGAACAAATTAAAAAAGGAATTAGAAATAGGAAATGAATACTATCAAGAAACAGAAATAACAGAATTCTATTATCCATTTAAAAGGCTCATAACCTTAATGGAGACTTGGTTAATTGAAGAAAAAAAGCATCCTGAATATGAAAATGTGTTAGATTTCTATTTTACTTTAAATACATTTCTAAAGATATCAGATTTGTATGATGATCATTATGTAACATGTTTTGAAAATGATGGTAGGAATTTCATAATAAGATTATTTTGTGTTGATTCATCATATTTACTTAGCCAAGCTTTAATGAGAGGAAGAGCATCTATTTTCTTCTCTGCTACATTAACACCATTGAAATATCATATTAACCTTCTTGGAGGAAATGAAAATGATTATTATATTAAGTTAAGTTCACCTTTTTCTAAGGAGAATTTGCTTTTGCTAATAGATGATAAAACTTCTACAAAATATAAGGATAGGGAAAATACATATATAGATATTGTTGAAGATATTGAAAAGATCGTAAGAAGGAAAAAAGGTAATTACTTTATATTTTTCCCATCTTATGTATATATGAGAAATGTTTATGAAATAATTATTAATAGAAGTGAAAACCTTAATATTATCATACAAGAAGGAAGTATGACTGAAACTGAAAGAGAAGACTATTTACATGAATTCAAAGAAGATAGTGAAACAATAGGATTTGCTGTTCTGGGAGGTATATTTTCGGAAGGTATAGATTTAATGGGAGATAGATTAATTGGAGCCATTATTGTAGGGGTAGGATTACCACAGATTTGTTTTGAAAGGAATATCATAAAAGAGTATTTTAATAAAAACATGGATGAAGGCTTTAATTATGCATATACTTACCCTGGAATGAACAAGGTAATGCAGGCAGCAGGCCGAGTCATAAGATCTGAAAGTGACAAGGGGGTTATTCTATTAATAGATAATAGATATGCCACATATAGGTATAAAAATCTTTTCCCTCAGGAATGGTCTCATTATAAGAAAATAGGAAATAATATAGATATTGAAGAAGTCTTGGAAAAGTTTTGGTAGAGTCTACTCAAAATAAGTAAGTGTGGTATAATTAACTTAACTTTTTAAGTAAGGTGGTGCTTAAAGATGAGGAATAAGGCAGTAGTATTAGGTGCGAATTATTATGTAGGACTAAGCATTATAAGATGTTTAGGAAGAGAAGGCGTTCATGTTGTTGCAATAGACTATAGTGAAAAAGAGCGTTATGGTGCAAAATCAAAATATCTAAGCGAAAAACATATTGCTCCACATTATAAAGATAATCCAAAGGGACTTTTAGATTTTTTGATTAATTTTTCAAAAAAACAAGATAAAAAGCCTGTATTATATCCAGGCGCAGATCCTTATGTTGAATTTATTGATACATATTTTGATGAACTAAAAGAGCATTATTTATTTCCAATGGATAAAAAGGGTCGTTGGACTCAAATAATGGATAAGTATGAATTAAGCTTACTTGCACATGACCATGATGTAAAGGTACCTGAAACTATTAATTCCAAGGATGAAAACCTTATAGAAAGGGTACGAACTGAGATAAAATATCCATGTATCATAAAGCCCATGGATTCTGCTTCCTTTGTTAAAGCCTATAGACGTAAGGTGTTTTTTATCAATAGTGAAGAGGAATTAAAAGAAAAGCTTAATATGATTCATAAGGATGATCATGGTGTTACTATTCAGAGGATTATCCCTGGACCTGAAGAAAACTGTTATTGCTATGATGCATATTTAGACCAGAATTCAAGGGTAACACATTATACAGCAGCATACAAGATCAGACAATGGCCAAATAACTTTGGTGCATCAACATATGCTAAGCAAACATGGATTCCAGAATTGGATCACATTTGTAAGCCTTTCCTTGAGGGAATAGGATTTAAGGGGTTTGCTGAGATTGAATTAAAGCGTGATGTAAATACTGGAGAAATATATTTAATTGAAGTAAATGTAAGAACTATTAATTTTAATGAAATGTTGTGTAAATCTGGATTAAATTTCCCTTATATAGCATATCAAGAGATGACAGATAAATTACCAGAACCAAAAAGTGTGGAATATGAAACTGGATATGTGTTCCATTATATGTATGAGGATTTATTTGCAATAAGAGGATACTTAAAATCAGGACAGATGACTTGGAAAGATATAGTAAATGCTAATACAACAAAGAAAGTGCATTCTACTTGGTCGTGGGAAGACCCAGGTCCAGGATTATATTTTATGGGAATGGTAGCAGGCAAGATTGCTAATAGAATTAAGAGTAAAATAAGCAAGTAAATAAGAAGGACAGTAATTTCAAATACTATAATTACTGTCCTTGTTTATAGAATTCCTGTATGTTCTAATAATATTTTAGCACCCATTAGTATTAATATCAATCCGCCTGCAAATTCTGCCTTGGATTTGTATTTAATACCAAAGATATTTCCTAATTTCACACCTAGCATAGAAAATAAAAATGTAATTATTCCTATAAAGGAAACTGCAGGAAGTAGGTTTACATCTAGAAAGGCAAATGTAACCCCAACTGCTAAAGCATCTATACTTGTAGCAATAGCTAAGATGGACATACGTTTAAAGCTTAATGATTGGCGAAGCTTTTTCTCTGAAATACCCTCCATAGGGGGACAGCAAGACTTGTCTCTAGATTCTTTAATGAAGCTTAAACCAATAAGCCCAAGCATAATAAAAGCTAGCCAGTGGTCTATAGCGCTTATCTTACTTTGAAATTGAACTCCTAGAAGGTATCCTATTAATGGCATTATAGCTTGGAATGTCCCAAAATAAATTCCTACAATACCAGCAGTTTTTATATTAACTCTATAGAGGGAAAATCCTTTACAAATAGCTGCAGCAAATGCATCCATTGATACAGCTATTGCAATTATAAATAATTCTAGTAAACTCATATATATGCTCCTTTTCTTAGGTACAATAAGTATTTTATTATGAGAGTCATTTAATGTCAATAAAAACAAGTAATAATGCATAGTTCATATGGAAACATGATATAATTCATATATTATTAAGAAGTTGTAAGAAAATAAATATTGATATTTTCTTAAGAAGAGGGTATAAAAAATAATAAGGCTAAAATTGATTAATATATAAAATAAATTGGAGGTTATATAATGGCAGGTATTAAGATTACAGAAACAGCATTTAGAGATGCACATCAATCATTGATTGCAACAAGGATGACAACTAATGAAATGTTGCCCATTGCAGAAAAATTAGATAATGTAGGATTTCATGCTTTAGAAGTATGGGGTGGTGCTACATTTGATTCTAGTCTAAGATTTTTAAATGAAGATCCTTGGGAAAGATTAAGATCTTTAAAGAAAGCCTTTAAGAAAACAAAGTTACAGATGTTACTAAGAGGACAAAACCTACTAGGATATAAAAATTATCCAGATGATATAGTTGAAGAATTTGTAAAGAAAGCTATTGAAAACGGAATAGATATTGTTCGTATATTTGATGCTTTAAATGATGTCAGAAATTTAAAAACTTCTTTAAAAGCTACTAAGGAAAATGGTGGACATGCCCAACTTGCAATTTCATATACTACAAGTCCTGTACACAACACAAAGTATTATGTAGAATTGGCTAAAGAAATGCAGGATATGGGTGCAGATTCAATATGCATAAAGGACATGTCAGGAATATTATTGCCTTATACAGCTGAAGAATTAATTATTGAATTAAAGAAGGTAATAGATGTGCCTATAGAGCTTCATTCTCACTTTACAAGCGGTTTAGCTAACCAAGCATATATGAAGGGTATCGAAGCAGGTGTAGACATTATAGATACGGCTATTTCGCCTTTAGGAAATGGAACAAGTCAACCAGCTACAGAGCCAATGATTGCGTCATTGCGAGGGTCAAAATATTATCCAGATGATATAGACTTTGATTTGTTAATGGAAGTTACGGATTATTTTAATGTACTAAAAGAAAAATACATTAAAGAAGGCTTATTAAATTCTAAGGTATTAAATGTAGATATTAACACATTAAAATATCAAGTTCCTGGTGGAATGTTGTCAAATCTTGTATCACAGCTGAAATCTCAAAAAGCTGAAGATAAATTCCAAGATGTGCTAGAAGAGGTGCCTAGGGTTAGAGAAGATTTTGGATATCCGCCATTGGTTACCCCTATGAGTCAAATGGTTGGAACTCAAGCAGTTTTCAATGTTATATTAGGTCAAAGATATAAAATGGTTCCAAACGAAGCTAAAAACTATATGAAAGGCTTATATGGCAAGACTACAGTACCTGTTTCTGATGAAATAAGAAAGAAAATAATTGGTGATGAAGAGGTATATGAAGGTCGCCCAGCAGACTTATTAGAACCTCAATTAGAAAATTGTAAAAATGAAATAAAAGAATATATTGAGCAAGATGAAGATGTATTAAGCTATGCCTTGTTTCCACAAGTAGCTTTAGACTTCTTTAAACAAAGACTAGCAACCAAATATAAGATAGATAGTCAATTATTGGATGAAGAGAATAAAGTTTATCCAGTATAAAAGAATAATTAAGAACTAAGAAC
>JAQVYQ010000022.1:0-8056 GCA_028708575.1 Tissierellia bacterium | reverse complement strand
AAGAACTAAGAACTAAGAATTAAGAACTATACCCGTGATTCTTCAGTTTTGTTTTAGATTACAATTAGTGTAATTCTGAGGTTAAACCAAGAATCTTGGGTTAAATTTAAAAAAGGTCTTTACAAAATAAAAATAATATGCTAAAGTATGCTTTATAAGTTTAATTGAATAAAGCGATGATGAGAAAGAGTAAATGTATTTATGTTTTATAGGGAGTGCATATATGGTGGAAATGCATAAATGTAGTATATTGAACACATCTTGGAGCAAATTTTACGAAACATTATGGAGTAGTTAATTCGGATGCACCCGATATATGTGCTAAGGTATGATAGTACCTGATGAGTTTGATGTTGTGAGACATCAATAAATAGAGGTGGAACCACGTGAATAATTCTCTCGTCCTCTAGCAGTACAATGCTAGAAGATGGGAGTTTTTTATTTATAAAAAAAATGTTTGGCCAAACATTTTAATAAGATTATAAAGCAAAAATAAAATAATGATAAAAAAGGAGATAAATAAATGGAAATATTTAGAAAAAAATCAATGCAAATATTGTTATTAGCTATTCTTGTTGCAAGTTTAATGGTGGGATGCAGTTCTGAGAAGGAAACAAGTAGTGGTGGAGAAACTCCAACTGAAACTCCTGTGGAAGAAAAGACTGTCTACATTATGGGACTTGATGACACTTTTGCACCAATGGGTTTTAGAGATGAAAGTGGACAATTAGTTGGTTTTGATATAGACTTAGCTAATGAGGTAGCTAATAGATGGGGAGTTACAATTGAATTTCAACCAATTGATTGGTCTATGAAAGAAACTGAGTTAAATACTGGGAATATAGATTTTATATGGAATGGATATACAATAACTGAAGATAGAAAAGAGCAAGTTAATTTTACAGATTCATATTTAGAATATAGTCAGCTTCTAGTAACACTTGCAGATTCTGATGTTAATACATTAGAAGATATGGCAGGCAAAGTAGTTGCAACTCAAGCTGAGTCAAGCGCAGTAACAGCTGCATATTCTATAGACGGATTTGTAGAATCCTTTGCAAATGGAGAGCTTGTTGAATTCCCAACTTATAATGAAGTTTTTAATGACTTAGAAGCAGGTAGAAGCGATGTTGCTATAGCTGATGAAGTATTAGCAAGATATTATATGAAAAATAAAGGAGAGGATATGTATAAAATTTTAGATGAAGACTTAGGAATAGAAGAATTTGCAGTAGGTATGAGGAAAGAAGATACAGCTTTAGTTGAAAAGTTTAATGCTACTTTAGCAGAGCTTAAAGAAGATGGAACTTATGATGAAATATATGGAAAATGGTTTTCTGAAAATTAATAAGAATTAGAAAGAGGATTATCTATGAAAGTATTTAATATGCTATTGCCAATGACAATGGAAGGACTAAAGGTTACATTAGGAGTGTTTTTGATTACCTTGGTATTATCTGTACCCTTATCCATAATTGTTGCAAAATTAAGGATGTCTAAAAATAAGCTAGTGGCTAAAATTGTAGGAATTTACATTTATATTATGAGGGGGACTCCTCTTTTATTACAATTAATGTTCATATTCTTTGGATTTCACTATATACCTGTAATAGGCTATGCTTTCAGCAGACACCAAGCAATAGCAGTTGCATTTATATTAAACTATACGGCATATTTTTCAGAGATATTTAGAGGGGGAATTAATTCTATAGATGTAGGTCAAACAGAGGCGTCTACAGTTTTAGGATTAAGTAAAAGATATTCATTTATGAAGGTGATTTTACCTCAAGTCATAAAAAATGTAATGCCATCTATAGGTAATGAAGTCATTACATTGGTTAAGGATACTTCATTAGTATATATCTTGGGAGTAGCCGATATATTAAAGGCAGCAAAAGCAGTTTCAAATACCTATTCAACATTTGTACCATATATTTTCATAGGATTAGTTTATCTTTTAATCGTAGCTGTGCTTACTAAGGTTTTAGACAATGTTGAAGCTAAATTTAACTACTACAGATAGGGGGATATTATGACATTAATAGCAGAGAATTTAAATAAATCATTTGGAGATACATTAGTGTTCAAGGATATTTTCTTTACTGTAGACAAGGGTGAAATCTTAGTTATAAAGGGCAAATCTGGTCAAGGTAAGACTACATTGTTAAGATGTTTGAACTATTTAGAAGTATTGGACAAGGGATCCATTAGCATAAATGGAAAATATCTTTGTAAAGATGCAGATGGCAAGGTTCAATATGCTGAAAAGGAAGATTTAAAAGCCTATAGATTAGATATAGGCCTTGTTTTTCAAAACTATAACCTTTTTCCTCATATGACAGCAAAAGAAAATTTATTGTTAGCACCAAAATTTTTGGATAATATGACAGAAGAAGAGATGGAGAAGAGAGCAAAGGAACTATTGGCACAATTGGATATAAGTGATAAAGAGAATAGTTACCCTTATCAACTATCAGGAGGCCAGCAACAAAGAGTAGCAATAGCCAGAGCCTGTATGTTGAATCCTTCTGTTCTTTGCTTTGATGAACCTACATCTGCCTTAGATGAAGAAACAAGAGGGCAGATATCCAAGATTATCAAGGGATTAGCTAATCAAGGCATGGCTATAATAGTAGTCACTCATGATAGTTCTCTTGTAGAAGAGTTAGAGGGCAATGTTTTGACAATGGGAAAATAGAAAAAACAGGGACAAATCTTGAAAAGATTTGTCCCTGTTTTAATTTATTAAATACTCTCTAGTGAATAGATGATAGGACATCCGCTTTGGAAATAATTCCCTTAAGGGTTTTATCATCTTCATCTAATACAGCTATAGGAAATCTTGTCTTTGCAGCAATATCTATTATATCATTTATTAAAGCATCTTGAGTTGTAGTATTTGTATCAGTAATTAGAACATCTGAAATTGATAATTGTTCTTTATTTGCTTTAATAGCATCATCAATAGTAATTACGCCTTTAAATACCATTCTTTCACCAACTACATATGCTGAAGAAACCTTGTTGCTTCTCATCATATTTATAGCATAGTTAGGTGAATCTTTAAGTCTAACAATACTATTAGGAGTAGACATAGCGTTTTTCACACTTATAACCTGAGCTTTGTCTGCACTATCGATAAACTGTTTTACATAATCATCAGCAGGATTAGAGCTCATTTCTTCTGGTGTAGCTACCTGTATAACTTCCCCATCCTTCATTATAGCAACTCTATCTCCTAGTTTAAATGCTTCATTTATATCATGAGTAATAAATATAATAGTTTTATCTAATTTTCTTTGTATAGATAATAATTCAAATTGCATATCTTTTTTTACCAATGGATCAAGTGCTGAAAAAGGTTCATCCATAAGAAGAATTTCGGGATTATTTGCTAGTGCACGAGCAAGTCCTACCCTTTGTTTCATTCCTCCCGATAAACTGCTTATTGGTTCGCCATCATATCCATCTAATCCGACCATAGATATCATCTCACTGGCTATTTTATGTCGTTCTTCTTTATTTACACCCTTAACCTCTAAGCCATATTCTACATTTCCTAATACATTTCTATGTGACATAAGACCGAAGTTTTGGAATACCATAGATATTTTATTTCTTCTAAAATCATTAAGTTCATTTTTGTCAAATTTACCTATATCTTGACCTTCATAAAAAACTTTTCCTGAAGTAGGTTTGTTTAACAGATTAAAACATCTTACTAATGTTGATTTACCTGAACCAGATAAACCTATTATTACAAAGATTTCCCCTTTTTTGACATTAAGAGATACATTCCACAAAGCAATAGTAGCACCTGTTTTTTTATATATATTATCTTTATTGGCTCCTGATTCTCTTAGCTTTATTGCTCTGCTTTTTTCAGGCCCATAAATTTTAGACAAGTTTTGTACGTTTAAAATAACATTATTATTATTATTCTCCATCAGCTTCCACCTCACTACGTTGAATTAATCCTTGGGTAATTCTGTCTAAGATAATTGCTATAATAACAACAGCAATACCAGAAACTAGTCCTCTACCCATTTCAACACGGTTTACTGCTATTAGAACTTCCATACCTAAACCTGACGCACCAATCATTGATGTAGTAACAACCATAGACATTGCCATCATAAGCGTTTGATTAACACCTGTCATTATTGTAGGAAGTGCCTGTGGAATTTGTACTTTAATTAAAGATTGCATTTTTGTAGATCCAAAGGCTAGAGAAGCTTCTACGATCTCTTTATCAATTTGTCTTATTCCATGATTTGTTAAACGAATCATTGGTACTATGGCATATACTGTAGTAGCAATAACTGCTGGTGGTTTACCTAATCCAAAGAGCATCATTGCAGGTATAAGGTATACGAATACAGGCATAGTCTGCATAGTATCTAAAATTGGTCGGATTATTCTATCAAACCTATCACTTGTAGATGCTAATATCCCTACTGGGAAGCCTAATAACAAGGCAATTATTACAGATGCGATAATTATTGACAATGTCTCAATCATCAAACTCCATAAGCCTAAAGCACCAATAATAAAGAGCATAAGGCCATATAATAATCCGTTTCTAATTTTACCAGATATTTTCCAGGTAACAATCACTACAAAAAGCACCAGTACAAGCCAAGGTATAAAATCTAATACATTATTAATAGAACCTACAAAATTAGATAAACCTTTCTTAACAATACTAAAAAAATCATCATATTTAACACTAAAACCTTTAACAGCATTATCAATTGCTTCTAAGTCTATTGATAATTTAAGGGGAAAGTTATAAAACCAATCCATTTTTTTCCTCCTAATTATTTAAATAATCTTTTACAGCTTGTGCATCTTCAGCATCAAGCCACTCATCTAATAATTCACTATGTTCGGTTAAGAACCACTTCGCTGATTCAATATAGTCTGCTCCTGTTTCTTGCATGTATGCTAAACCTTCAGAAGTCAATGCACTCGATGTACCATACTTACTTAAAAAAGAAATAACTTCTTCATTACCTTCTTCAGCAAATGCATTGCTAACACCAATAGTTACATTAACAGCTGGCAATTCAGTTTCTCCATCTAAATAAGTGTCTGGATTATAAGGCTCGTCTTCCAATAGCACCATATCATACATACCTAAAAGCCAAGTCGGCTCCCAATAATATGCAACAATAGGTTCTCCTTTTTCGTATGCAGAAGTTATAGCTGTTGCTAATGCAGCTTCTGATCCTGGTCTGAAATAGATAAAGTTTTCATCTAATCCATAATGGAGATACTTATTGTTCATGATTTGATCGACTTCCCAACCTGGTATTGCTCCATATACCCTACCTTTACTAGGTTCTTCATCATCTACAAATACATCCGGGTATTCTTTTAAATCCCATACATACTTTAAGTCTGGAGCACTAGCCTCAATACCTCTTTCTGAGTCTCCCTCAATAACATATCTTGGTACATAAAAACCTTGATAATTGTCATCAAAATTAGTACTCAAGACTTGAAGTTTATTATTTTCAACATCTTCTTCATAAGATGCTATATTAGCAGACCAAATTTCCATATGTGCATCTATTTCTCCTGATAATAAACCTTGATGTGTTACAGGTGTTGAACCAGTAACCTCGCTCCATGAGTATCCATAAAGTTCTTCAAGGATTGTGCCTGCAACAGCATTATGAAATCTTATACTGTCCCAGCCAGCATCTGCAAAGCTAATTTCTTTTTTATCTGCTGAATCTCCTCCTAAACATCCTACCAATGTTAATGAAATTATTCCTACTAGTAGTATAATACTTGTTAATTTTTTCACTCTAACACCTTCCTTTATAATTAGTATTTTCAATAAATGAAAAATTCATTACAAATTACGATAAATTATGGATTACACATTAAAATACTAAAACAAAAAACAAAAAGACTATGGAGCACCATAGCCTTAAATTAGTACAATATGACACCCTTCTAACGCTTACGAGGTTAGCTGACGGATTAGGACTAAAGGGCTAGCCCCTCAAAAATTTGATTCACCCCAGTTAATTGGTTCCCCCGCTTCTTTAATTAAAAATTCAGCGACGCAATTTATTTAATATTCAATTTCTCAATTAATAGTATAACATAAGATAATTTTCATTGCAAATTTACGGTAGTGCTACTCATACTAAAACAAGCCAATTTAGCAGTTTAATTGGCTTGGAGCAACACATATTTCATAATTATTTAAATATATTTCATAGCTTGTATAGCTTCATGTTAAGCCATTTGTCCGATAATTAACTTTGACAGTTCCAAAACCAGTTTATAGCTATTAATGCTGTGGGTTTTCATTAATTTTTATAGCTGCTTTTGTTATGGTAGTAATTGCATCCACTTCAAATTGACTCAATAGAGTGCTTACTTTTGAATACAATTCTCCTTTTTGGGTTACTACATATTTTGTAGGTAAGTTATTTAGAGCAATTGCAGCTATATCCATTCTACATTTTTCACATTTACATATTTCCATATTATTAAGGACTTTATCCATATGATTGAAAACAACTTCTTCCATATAATTCTTGATCTCTAACATTTTCCACTCCTCCTATTAGTTTTATTCTAACACATTATTGAAATTGTACAAACAGCTATATAAGAATAATATTCTAATAGAAATGGAATTATTTATTAAGTACAATTAGCTTACTAGAATTTGCTTAATAAATTATTTTTCTGTATAATTTATTAAGGAAACGAGGAGGGTTAAAATGAAAAATAGAAATGAAATTATTGAATTTGTTATAGATAAGGTAGAGTTTCCAAATAAGGGGAAAGCAAAATGCGATGGACGAAGTATAAAGTTTAAAGGTGGAATTGAAGGCCAAAAAGTTAGAGCTAAGGTTGGTAGAATTAGAAAGGGTATTATAGAGGCTAAGATTATAGAAGTAGTGGAAAAATCTCCATTAGAGAAAGAACCTGGGTGTGAACATTTTGGTGTTTGTGGTGGATGTTCATATCAAACTCTTATCTACCAAGATGAATTGAGATTAAAAGAAACTCAAGTTAAGGATCTATTTGAAAGAGAGAAGCTTGATATTAATATATTAGGTATAGAGCCAAGCCCTGTAAAAGTAGGATATAGGAATAAGATGGAATATACCTTTGGTGATGAAGAAAAGGGTGGTCCTTTGTCTTTAGGACTTCATATGAAGGGAAAATTTTATGAAACTGTAAACACTACAGATTGTAATATTATAGATGATGATTTTAATCTAATAAGGGAAAGAGTTAGAGATTATTTTTGTGAGAGAAGCATCCCTTTTTATAATACTAGGCAACATAAGGGAGTATTGAGACATTTAGTAATAAGAAAGGCATTGAAATCCAAAGAAATTCTTATTAATCTTGTAACCTCAAGTCAAGATGAAAATGCTGTAAGTGGATTTAAAGAAATGCTATTAGATTTAAAATTGGATGGAGAAATTAAGGGAATACTTCATACAATTAATGATGGCTTAGGTGATGTGATAAAGGCAGATAAAATAGATCTTATCTATGGAAGGGATTATATAGTTGAAGATATATTAGGATTAAAGTTTAAGATTTCACCTTTTTCATTTTTTCAAACAAATAGCTTGGGAGCAGAAAAGCTGTATTCTATAGCAAAAGAATTTATTGGAGATATAGATGATAAAACAGTATTTGATCTTTATTCTGGAACTGGGACTATAGGACAAATAATGGCAACAGTTGCCAAGAAAGTAATAGGAATAGAAATTGTTGAAGAAGCTGTTGTAATGGCTAAAGAAAATGCCCAATTAAATGGACTAAGCAATGTAGAATTTATTGCAGGAGACGTATTAAAAGCCATAGATGATCTTCAGGAAAGTCCAGATTTAATAGTCATAGATCCACCAAGAGACGGAATCCACCCAAAGGCTATTAATAAAATAATTGACTTTAACCCAGATACATTCGTATATATCTCCTGTAATCCAGTGACATTATCAAGAGACTTAAAGGTGTTTATTGAAAGAGGATATAAAATAGAAAAAGCCAAGTTAATGGATATGTT
>JAQVYQ010000002.1:49849-92358 GCA_028708575.1 Tissierellia bacterium | reverse complement strand
TAAAAGATAATAATATGGATTTAACTGATACTATAACAAAAGAAGTATACGAAAGTTTAGGCATAATGTTAATAGAATAATTCTAAATATGTAAAAAGATAGGTTAGCAAAAGCTAGCCTATCTTTTTTTATTATTGATTATTTGGTGTCGTGAAGTTTTGAGTTGTAGATCCTGATCCACCAGCCATATTTTGTTGAGCCATTTCAACTAATCTTTTTGTCATGTATCCACCAACGTAGCCATTTTGCCTTGAAGGAAGGTTTCCTTTATCTAGTGAATCATAATTAGCCATACCTAATTCATTTGCAATCTCTAATTTCATTTGATCAAGTGCTTGACGAGCTGCTGGAACTACTATTCTATTGCTATTTGTATTATTGTTACTTGCCATATTAAATTCTCCTTTCAAAATTATGTTATTTGGTTTGTCTAAATCTATTATGTGTAAATGTAAATTGTTTAATCATGTAAAAAAATGAATTAACCAATACAATTTCTAAATTAGGCAATTTTCAACATTTAATTTTTTAGAAAAAAATTTACAAAAATTTTAAAAACAATGTTGCTATTTCTAATATTTGTAACAGTTCATAAAAATATTCGTATAATATATCAAAGCGATTTTTCAAAAGGAGGAAAAAGATGAAAAACAGAGAAGAAATTAGTAGAACTAAAGAATTAGCAAGAGCCTATGTTCCCTTTCAAATAATGAATCAAGTATATAATCAGCAAGAAGCTTTAAGAAGAGGAACTTTGTTCCCAGAATTAGACAAACCTTATATTCCGAACAATAGAGCTCAATATGGAGGTAGAAGATATTATGGATAGAGAACAATTGGATTTATTGCTAGAGATAATGGAAGTTTCTTTTGTCTTAGACGAAACTGCTTTGTATTTAAATATACAACCAAATGATGAAAGGGCTCTAAGATTGCACAACAATTCAGCAAGTCAATATGCCCAGCTATTGGATATGTATCAAGCACGTTACGGTCTACTACGAAATGAAGGAATGAGTCGATATCCTTGGTCATATATTGATGATCCTTGGCCATGGGATGTAAACTTTAATAATTGTTAGGAGGATAGTGTATGTGGTTATATGAAAAGAAATTACAATACCCAATAAGAGTTGATACAACAAATCCAAGCCTAGCGGCTATGATTATAGAACAATTTGGCGGTGCTGATGGTGAGCTTTCTGCTGGGTTACGATATTTATCTCAAAGGTGGTCTATGGACAACAAACAGGTTGTAGCTACGCTAAACGACATAGGCACAGAAGAACTAGCCCATTGGGAGATGATTGGTACCTTAGTGTATAAATTAACAAAAAATGCAACACTTGAACAAATAAAAGGCACTCCTTTTGAAGCACATTATGTAAATCATGGTAAAGGGCTGTATCCACATAATGCAGCAGGGGCACCATGGACAGCGACTTTTTTCAATGTAAAAGGAGATCCAATAGCAGATTTACACGAAGATATGGCAGCAGAGGAAAAAGCTAGAGCAACTTATGAATGGTTAATAAATATAAGTGATGATCCAGGAGTTACTGATACTTTAAGATTCTTGCGACAAAGAGAGGTAGTACATTTTCAAAGATTTGGAGAAGCCCTTAGAATAGTACAAGAAGAAATGGATTGCAATAGATATTACTAAAAAAGTATTCTTTTTATATAATAATCCGATGATATTTTAGATTTCATCGGATTATGTGTGTTTAAAAATGACAACTATGGAGAATAATACAAGATAAATGCAAGTTTTAATATTTAAAATGCTTTTGAGTATATATTACAAGAGCAATAAATATATAGAGGAGGAATTTATTTTATGAATGCAATGACACAAGATAATTTAAGATCTGCCTTTGGTGGTGAAAGCCAAGCACATATGAGATATAGAATATGGGCAGAAAAGTCTAAAGAAGAAGGATACCCTAATGTAGGAAGATTATTTTTGGCCACATCAGATGCTGAACAAGTACATGCAACTCATCACTTCAAGGCTTTAGGAGATGTATCTGGAGATTTTTCAGTAACATCAGGAGCTGGCTTCGGATTAGGTAATACATCAGAAAATCTTCAAGGTGGAATTAATGGAGAATTGTTTGAAGTTGAACAGATGTATCCTGCTTACATAGCAGTTGCAGAATTACAAAATGAAAAATCAGCACTAAGGGCAATGAAATATGCTATAGAAGCTGAGAAAGTACATGCGGAGTTGTTTAAACAAGCAAAAAAACAAGTAGACCAAGGTAAAGACATTGAAATAGCTGACAAAATTTATTTATGTCCAGTATGTGGATTCATCTCTTTAACAGGGGAAGAGGATGTTTGTCCACTATGTGGTGTTAAGAAAGAAAAATCAATAGAATACTAATATTAAGACGCTTATTGCGTCTTTTTACATATAGATGACCAGGAATACTTTTTTTATTTAACAATTTATATTATAATTATGGTTCAAGGAGGGAATTTATTTGAAAGCCATTGGAGTATCAGAAGGAATTGCAATAGGACAAGTTTTTCTTTTTAAAGAGCCAGAATTAAATATAAGAAAAACATATAATAATAATATTGATAATGAAATTAGAAGATTCGAAGAGGCTGTAGAAGAAGCAAGTGGACAAATTAAAAAACTTCATGCTACAACATTTTGTGTTATTGGGAAAAAAGAGGCTGACATTTTTATAGCCCATGATTTAATCTTAAAAGATCCAGATTTTTTGTCTATAGTTAAAAAAAAGATAGAAGATGAAAAAGTTAATGCTGAATTTGCAATTAAAGATACTATGGATGTTTTCATATCTAGATTTGAAAAAATGGATAATGAGCAACTGAAATTAAGGGCTACAGACTTGAAAGATATAAGTAAGAGACTATTAAAGATCTTAATGGGTTCAAGATACGACAATTCTATGAAATTTGATCAATACACAGTATTAATAGCGCAGGATTTAACTCCTTCAGAAACTGTATACATGAATACTGAAAATATTGTAGGAATAATAACAGAGTTTGGAGGCAAGATGTCACATACATCAATAATTTCAAGGACTTTAGGTATACCAGCAGTTGTAGGTGCAAAAGGCATCTTAAAAAGTGCAAATAATGGTGATAGAATTATAATAAATGGTACTAATGGAGAGATAATTTTAAACCCTTCAGAATCTGAAATTAAATTTAACAAACAATTAATTGATGAGCAGAATCATATAAAGCAAGAGATAAAGAAATTAAAAATAGATAAGACAGTAACTGGAGATGGATTTAGAGTACATGTATCTGGTAATATAGGTTCTTCTCAGGAAATAGATAAGATATTATTATCTAATGGGGATGGTGTAGGTCTATTTAGAACGGAATTTTTATGTATGGATAAAGATAGTCTACCAACTGAAGAAGAACAATTTATAATATATAAGCATGCAGCAGAAATGTTAAAAGACAAGCCATTAATTATAAGAACACTAGATGCAGGTGGAGACAAAGAAATACGCTCTCTAAGACAACAAAAGGAGGAAAATCCAGCAATAGGATATAGGGGCATAAGAATATGCATTGACAGGGTTGAAGTGTTTAAAGCTCAAATTAGAGCTATATTAAGAGCAAGTTCATTTGGAAATATAAAAATGATGTTTCCAATGATATCTAATTTAAATCAATTAAGATATTGTAAAAAAGTAGTTGAGGATGTTAAAAATGAATTAATAAATGAAAGTGTAGAGTTTAACCATAATATTGAAATTGGTATAATGGTGGAAATTCCAGCAGTTGCTATTAATTCAAAAAGCTTTGCTAAGGAAGTAGACTTTTTTAGTATTGGCACTAACGATTTGATACAATTCACTTTGGCAGTAGATAGATGCAATGAAAATATTGCTCATCTTTATAATCAATACGATCCAGCAGTATTAAAGCTTATTAAGTTTGTTATAGATAATGGCCATAGCGAAGGAATTCCTGTAAATATGTGTGGAGAAATTGCAGGGGATAAAAAACTTATTCCAGTATTATATGGTATGGGTTTAGATGAATTTAGCATAAATCCAGGAAACATAATGGAAACAAAGTATCTAATCTCTAAATTATCAAAAGAATATATTACAGAAAGAATAGATAATCTATTAAAACTTGATACTTCTGAAGAAGTAGAAAACTATATAGATACACATATTATTAATAACCTTTTCTAAGGTTATTTTTTTTTCTTATTGGGATAATAAACGAATGAAGGAGGAATTTTATGAATACAAGGTTGTTTATTATTGCAATAACACCTGCAATTCTTTTATTAGGAGCAATTTACTTAACTGATAGACATGATAGAGAACCTGTTAAATTGTTGCTCTTTACCTATTTACTAGGAGCATTATCAGTAATTCCATCTATTGTAGTAGAAGAGATATTAGTAAGATTTAACCTTTTTCCAGGAATATATGGAGCATTTTACAATGCTTTTATAGTAGCAGGTATGACTGAAGAGTATTTCAAAAGATTTATGATATTAAAGCTACCATTACAATCTGAACATTTTAATGAAAAGCTAGATGGAATAGTATATGGAGTATTCTGTTCTTTAGGATTTGCTACAGTGGAGAATATAATTTATGTAGTATTTACATATACTAATAACCCATTTGTAGGTCTTTATAGGGGGATATTTTCTGTTCCAGCCCATGCTATTTTTGGTGTTTCTATGGGATATTATCTATCTTTAGCAAAGTTTGCAAAAGATGAAAGTGAAAAGAAAAAAAATAGGATAAAATCCTTTTTAATTCCTGTGCTATTACATGGAATTTTTGACTTCATATTAATGGCAAATATACCTGTATTAATGTTATTCTTTATACCTTACGTAGTATTCTTATGGGGATTAAAATATAGGAAAATAACCACTTTTATGTATGATTCAAAGATGAGATATAGAAATAAGCCTAAGGAGTGATAATATGCCTTGGGCTTTAGAATTTTCTTCATGGACAAGCTAAAAGTGAAGATATCTAATTTTTTGTCAAATAGCACAAATTTATATATTTAATAGGAGTTTTGTTATATAATAGAATTGATATCTTAAAATTTTTAGAAAAGGCGTGGTAACCTTGCAATCATTTATAGATAATTTTGTGAATATGAGGGTAAGAGATGTCTTAGACATTATCATAGTAGCTATTGTATTGTATAGAATATATTTATTATTGAAAGAAACTCGAGCTGAACAGCTTGCTAAAGGTATAGTTACCTTATTGGTATTGACAAAGATAACTGAAGTTATGGAATTATACACTATTAATTGGATTCTTAATGGGGCTATGACAGTAGGAGCAATAGCACTACTAATAGTATTCCAACCAGAATTAAGACGTGCATTAGAATACATAGGTAGAGGTAGGTTTTTTGTTAAATCAATTGCTGAAATTAGAGGTGAGAACCTATCCAATGTTGTAGAGGAAATAGTAGAAGCTACCGCTTCTCTATCTAGACAGAAAATAGGTGGCTTAATAGTTTTAGAAAGACAGACAGGATTAAATGAAGTAGCTGAAACTGGTACTAGGATAGATGGTTCAGTATCAAGTGCCTTGCTAATTAATATATTTATACCAAATACTCCCCTTCATGATGGGGCAGTAATCATAAAAGATGATAAAATAAAGGCAGCAGCATGTTTCTTGCCGTTGACAGACAATAGTAGTTTAAGTAAGGAGCTTGGCACTCGACATAGAGCAGCCCTTGGCATATCGGAAAGGTCTGATTGTTTGGCAATAATCGTTTCAGAGGAATCAGGAGCCATATCAATTGCAGAAAATGGTACCATATCTAGATATTTGGATTCAAAGACTTTGAGACAAATTTTAACGGATATGTATGAACCAAAAAATAATAAAGATTCCTTCCTGTTTAAATGGAGGCAAGTAAATGATGAAGAAAAATGATTTAGGTGCAAAGATAACTGTATTAATAATAGCTATATTCATATGGAGCTTTGTAATGGATGATGTAAATCCAGAAATTTCAAGGACTTATAGAAATGTTAGCGTTAATTATAGCAACACATCAGCATTAGATAGACAAGGTTTAGTAGTAATGGACCCAGAAAGTGTGGCTGTAGATGTTAAAGTTACTGGAAAAAAATCTGACTTTGGTAGCGATAAATTTTCAGCATCTAATATATTAGCACGAGTAGACTTAAGTGGCTATAGTGAAGGTCAGGTGAAAATTCCTATTACTGTAAGTTTAGTTGACCAACCCAGCGGAATAAGCGTAAGCTCAGTGGAACCAAGAGAAAGCTTATTTACATTTGATAAACTAATTACAAAAGAAATGCCTCTAACTATAAGAACAACTGGAACCTTGCCTGAAAATTATGTTTTAGGAGAATTAGTATCCAGTTCTAGATTTGTATCATTAAGCGGTCCAAGAACTTGGGTTAATGAAGTTGACAAAGTAGTATCAGAGGTAAATGTTAATAACAGAATTTCAACAGATAGGGAATCATTTACTACTTTATTAATAGATGAAGATGGAAATGAAGTACGTGGTATCAGTAAGGAGCCCAATGTTGTAGAAATAACAGTGCCTGTATATAGGACTGTTACTTTGCCGATTGAACTACAAACTATAAATGAATTACCTGAAAATTATTCTATTGTAGATATTTCCATTACTCCTAGTAATATCGCAGTTAGGGGCAATGAGGACATAAAGAATCTAACAAAAATAGATACTGAGATTATAGATATTAATACATTAATAGGTAATGCGGCTTTGGAAGTAGAGCTAGATCTGCCTCAAGGTGTTAGTTTATTGAATCCAAACCAGAAGGTAACTATTATTTACGATGTTGAAGAAACTATCACAAAAGAATTCACACTAGCTATAAGTGATTTAGACGTTCTTAATCTAGATGAGGACTTAGAAATAGATGAGGAAGACCTTGATAGAGAGATTACAATAACTTTGGCAGGATACAAATCAGTTTTGGATCAATTAGAATCTGAAGATTTAAGATTATCAATTGACTTAAGTGATCTAATGGAAGGAAGGCATGTAGTTGAAGTAAAAATGGCTGAAATTCAAGGAATAGATTCACAAAGCTTAGTCAATCAGCCGTTAATAATATATTTAATGGAGCAGTAAGAATTTAATAATAGGCGCCCAATGGGCGCCTATAAATTTTTAACAAAAATCATTAGCTGTTCCGGCAAATCCTGGTACAGCAACTTGTCTTTTTTGAAGAATCTTAAGTGTAAGCTCAATAACCATTTTTTCCTCTATTCTATTAAATAGCTTTTCTTCTACTGGTAATTCTGAATAATTAACACTTTCCCTATTTATAAATTCATCAAATTCATAAATAGATCCAGAGATTAAATCACAGAATGGAAGCTCATTAAAGTTTTCAGTCATAAATTGGTTATATTCAGAAAAATCTCCAGCTAATAAAGCATCTTTTTCTGCAAAATGTTGATTTGGTAAATCTGATGTTCTAAAGTATTCAAATTCAGTTGCCGAATTGGTTACTAAAGGTGCTGGTGGTGTTGTAAATGTTACAGGAGTAGAACATTCAAAAGGCACATCTATTGTGCAATGATGAAGTTCTCCACAGACACCAGAAACATTTGAACATTTTTTAGTCGTATAATCTATATTCTTACGAACAAAACCTTTAATAAACAAAATATTTGTAGGTTGTAGTAGAGTACATTGAGTAACTTTCAATCTCTTCTTAATATTCTTAATATCTAAAGCAGGTTCAGGAAGTTTGATAAATGCAGATACATTGAATCTTATAGTTAATTCAGCTAAGACTACTGGAACTTTTACAACTACGTCACCTGGTATTCCTATTGGCGTAACAGGAGTGTTATCACAGTTGTCTAATGTTGTACTATCAACATCAACACAATTCTTACATGCTTTTGCATTTGCTTTTCCAAAATTACCCTTAGTTTGCTCATTACCCATAACTCTAATATTACTTATCTTTGAGTCACTTGTATATTTATCCATTATTGTTCCTCCAGTCATTATTGTTGTTGATAAAGGTAGAAGTTTATTTTGTCTTAATACCTTTCTACAATATATTCAGAAGAACAATAATTAGTGAATAATAGACTAAAAATCTAATAGTTCGTCAATTAATTCTTTTACACTTACAATTTTATTTATTCTGTATCCATTTTTCCCTATAAAAATCAATCCATTATCTACATCGCCATTTACTGAGTTAATCAGTGCTTTGGAAATACAATAAGGTGTTGTAGTTGGATTACATGGCGTAAGGCATCTATAACATTTTGTAATCTTTTCTTTTTCCAATCTGACTCTTTTCATCAATGGATTTATAATAGCTTGGCCAGGCATACCAACGGGACTAATTATATATTCTATATCCTCTTTTTTTGCGTTTATATAGGCATTTTTAAACTCATCAGAAGCATCGCATTCATGAGTTGCCACAAATCTAGTGCCAATTTGCACACCTTGTATACCAAGGTCTAAAATATTTTTAATATCATTGCTATCATAAATTCCCCCAGCTGCTACTATAGGAATTTTTTTACCACCTTCTTCTTCATACGGTTTTAAAATTTTCATAACATCTTTAACTATTTTAGTAAGAGAAGGTAAAGGTTTATTACTTAGTTGTTCTACAGAAAAACCTAGATGGCCACCAGCTTCGGGACCTTCAACAATAACTAAATCTGGTAAATAATCATATCTTCTCTTCCACAACTTGGTAATCACTGCAGCAGCCTTTCCCGACGAAACTATTGGCGCAATTTTTGTATTGCTACCTTTAATTATGGAAGGCAATTCAGTAGGTAAACCTGCTCCAGAAACTATCAAGTCAATTTTTTCCTCTACTGCAACTTTAGCCATTTCTTTATAATTGTTCATAGCAACCATTAAATTCACACCCAGTATACCATTAGGTGACAAGTCTCTAGCTTTTCGTATTTCTTTAGCAAGAGCCCTTTCATTAGCTTTATCGCAGTTTTCTTCAAAATCTGGTTCTCTAAATCCTATTTGCACACCAGATATCATTCCTATTCCACCATAATTAGCAACAGCAGAAGCTAAATTCGATAAAGAAACACCCACTCCCATTGCACCTTGAATAATAGGTATTTTTGTAACCTTATTACCAATACTTATTTGTGGTAAATTCATTTAAACACCATCCTTCCAATAAATCAGTGAACTATTATTTACTGCTTTTTTCCTTTTCTATTGAGAAGATAAACTCTCCTTCAGCGGCTAAATCTTCGCCAACAAAGGCTTTGCCTTGACCTATCCCAACAGTACCCCTCATTTTTATTATATTCACTTCAATTTTAAGTTGATCACCAGGTTTAACTACTTTTTTAAATCTGAATTTATTTATTCCAGCAAAATATGGAATTCTGCCTTTAAAATCATCTTTAGAAAGTAAAATTACAGAACCAACTTGAGCCATAGTCTCAATAATTATTACTCCTGGCATAACTGGTTTGCCGGGAAAATGGCCCTGAAAATAGTATTCATTCATAGTAACATTTTTGTATCCAATGCCACTTCTACCATCTTCATTGATTTCAACTCTATCTACGAAGAGGAATGGATATCTATGTGGAATAATGTCCATTATTTCTTCAATATCTACAAGTTTATTCATTTATTCACCTCTTTCCCTTGGTTTAATCGAAAACTTATGATTGATAATTTGCGGATTATAATATATACTTAATCATAAGTTTTTGATTATTATAATACTCATAATAATTGAAAGCAAAGTATTATGCAACGATATTTTTAAAGAAGGTGGTTTTTATTGAACATGAAAATGGCAATTGAGTATTTGGAGGTGAAAAATTGAAAAAAATTTTTGTGGGAATTTCAGGGATAGGCAGCTATTTACCAGAAAAAATTCTGACTAATGATGAACTATCTAAAATGGTGGATACTAGCAATGAATGGATAGTAGAAAGAACAGGTATAGAGCAAAGAAGGATTGCAGAAGAATCTCAAGCTACATCTGATTTAGCTATAGAAGCTGGGATTAGAGCTTTAGAAAATGCAAGTGTTACCCCTGAAGAAATTGACTTGATTATTGTTGCATCATCGACTCCAGACTATATTTTCCCATCAACAGCATGTATTGTTCAACACAAAATTAATGCAACTAAAGCTGCAGCTTTTGATATGAACGTTGCTTGTTCAGGTTTTGTATATGCTATGGCAACTGGGGCAAACTTTATATCATCAGGTGTTTATAAAAAGGTTTTAGTTATTGGAGCTGAAGTTTTTTCAAGAATAATGAATTGGGAAGATAGAAACACTTGTGTCTTATTCGGTGATGGTGCAGGAGCAGTTGTACTAGAGGAATGTGACCAAGATTTTGGAATCCTATCATACGATTTAGGTTCAGATGGTGAAAATGGTGATGTCTTAATAGTACCTGCAGGTGGGTCAAGAACTCCAGCATCAGCCAATACTGTTAATGACAAACTTCATTCAGTTCAAATGGATGGAAAGGCTGTATTCAAATTTGCAGTTAAAACTATGGGCAAATCAACTATCAAAGCTTTAGACAAAGCTGGATTAAAGATTGAAGATTTAGATTTTCTTGTACCTCATCAAGCTAATACAAGAATAATAGACTCTTCTATGAAAAAATTGAATTTAAGTAAAGAAAAAGTTTACACTAATTTGAATAAGTATGGGAATACATCTTCCGCATCTGTTCCAATAGCACTTGATGAAGCAGTAAAAGAAGGTAGAATTAAAAAAGGCGATAATATAGCTTTAGTAGCCTTTGGGGCAGGTCTATCATGGGCATCAATAGTAATGAAGTGGAATAGGGGAGATACGAATGGTTAATACGAGAGTTACCAAATTGCTGGATATCGAATATCCAATAATTCAAGGCGGTATGGCTTGGGTGGCAACACATGAACTGGCAGCAGCTGTTTCAGAAGCAGGGGGTTTAGGAATTATTGCTTCAGGCAATGCACCAGGTGAATACCTAAGGGAAGAAATAAAAAAGCTAAGGGAAAAGACTGATAAACCTTTCGGGGTCAATATCATGTTGATGTCTCCTTATGCTGAGGATATTGTAGATATAGTATGTGACGAGAGGGTTCCTGTTGTAACTACAGGTGCAGGAAATCCGGGGAAATATATTGACAGATTTAAGAAGTTGGGTATAAAAGTCATTCCTGTAGTACCTACAGTGTCTTTAGCACAGAGAATGGAGAAATACGGAGTGGACGCAGTTATTGCTGAAGGAACGGAAGCTGGTGGCCATGTTGGTGAATTAACAACAATGTCATTGATTCCACAGATCAGCGATGCTGTGGAAATACCAGTAATAGCAGCTGGAGGAATAGGTGATAGCAGAGGCCTTGTAGCTGCATTTGCTTTAGGAGCAGAAGGAGTTCAAGTAGGGACTAGATTTGTTTGCTCTACTGAAGCAAAAGTTCATGATAATTATAAAGATGAAATAATTAAAGCAAAAGATAGAGATGCTATAGTAACTGGGAGAAGTACTGGGCATCCTGTAAGAGTTTTAAGAAACAAATTAACTAGACAATATGCTGAGCTTGAAAAATCAGGAGCTGGACCTGAAGAATTAGAAAGTCTAGGTGCTGGTAAATTACGACTTGCAGTAGTGGATGGAGATGTAGATTACGGATCAGTAATGTGCGGACAAATTGCTGGATTAGTTAATGATATCAAAAGCTGTAAGGAAATAATTGAAGATATGTTTAATGGTACAGAATATCTTATCAATCAATTATCTTTACTGAAAGGAGGTGAAGATAATGAGTAAAATCGCATTTATATTTCCAGGCCAAGGTGCTCAATATATTGGTATGGGCAAGGACTTCTATGAAAACTTTAATGAATCAAAAAAAGTCTTTGATGAAGCAGACCATGTTCTAAATATGGATTTGAGTGGGTTGATATTTGACGGTAATGAAGAAGATTTAAGGAAAACAGAAAATACACAACCAGCTATATTGACCACTAGTATTGCTATTCTTAGAGCTTTACAAAATGAGGGATTGGACTGTGAATATACTGCAGGATTAAGTCTTGGAGAGTATTCTTCAATTGTTATGAGTAATGCAATTGGTTTTTCAGATGCATTAAAAGTCGTTAGAGAAAGAGGAAAGTTTATGCAAGAAGCTGTTCCCCAAGGAATAGGTGGTATGGCTGCAATTCTTGGATTAGATCGCTTGAATCTTCCTTATGTAATTGATGCTTCAAGAGATTATGGAGTAGTAGAAGTTGCTAATTACAACAGCCCAGAGCAAATTGTAATATCAGGAGAAATACCAGGAATAAAAATAGCAGGAAGTAAAGCAATGGAACTTGGAGCTAAAAAAGTAGTGGAACTACAAGTCAGTGCACCATTCCATACCAGTCTTTTATCTAAAGCAGGGGTAAGACTTAATGCAGAACTAGAGAAAATTGGTATTAATGATTTAGACAAAAAAGTGGTATCGAATGTAGACGGAAAAGTTGTAGAGTCAAAAGAACAATTAGTTTCAAAGTTAGTTAATCAGGTAAGTCATTCTGTATTATGGCAACAATCTGTGGAGTATATGATTAATCAGGGAGTAGATACTTTTGTTGAAATAGGCCCTGGTAAATCATTGTCTGGCTTTGTAAAAAGAATCGGCAAACATATAGGAGCGGGAGTTCAAACAATGAGTATTTCTAATTTAGATTCTTTCCATGAAGCATTAAACGAACTGAAGAAGGGAGCTTAATATGGAAGAAAAGGTTGCATTAGTTACAGGTGGTAGTAGAGGAATAGGTAAGGAAATTGCAATTGGATTATCAAGAAATGGAATAAATGTTGCAATTACCTATTTATCAAATGAAGTAAAAGCACTAGAAACAGTTGAAGAGATTAAAAAACATGGAGTCAAGTCAATTGCTATTAAAGCTGATTCTAGTATAGAAGAAGATGTTAATCTTATTGTAAAAACAGTAGAAGAAGAATTAGGAACTATTGATATATTAGTCAATAATGCAGGGATTACTAGAGATAATCTTTTGATAAAAATGAAATCTGAAGATTGGGACCAAGTAATTAATGTAAATTTAAAAGGTGTATATCTTTGTACAAAAGCAGTTGCTAGAGGCATGATGAAGAAAAGATATGGAAAGATAATAAATATAGCATCTATAGTAGGAACCAATGGCAATGCAGGTCAAGGAAATTATGCAGCATCTAAAGCTGGAGTTATTGGTTTCACAAAATCCATGGCAAAAGAATTTGCATCCCGTGGAATTAGAGTAAATGCAATAGCACCAGGCTTTATTCAAACAGATATGACAGATGTATTAAAAGAGGAAATAAAGGAAGAACTGATAAAGAGCATACCTTTAAAAAGTCTTGGAACACCAAAGGACATAAGCAATTTAGTAAACTTCCTAGCAAGTCAAGAATCAGACTATATAACAGGGCAGGTAATAAAGATTGATGGAGGCTTGTCCTAACACAATGAGAGCATCTCTTAATTCTTAGTTAAATTTTGAGGAGGAATATAAAATGATATTTGATAAAGTTAAAAAAATAATCGCTGATGAATTAGACGCAGATGTAGAGGAAATAAAAATGGAAACTTCATTAATGAAGGACTTAGAAGCAGATTCATTAGATGCAGTTGAAATAATGATGGCTTTGGAAGATGAATTTGAAATCACTATTCCTGATGAAGATGCAGAAAATTTTAAAAACATTGGAGATATAGTAAAATTTGTAGAAGCAAAAATTTCCTAGTAGAAAGGGGAATGAAATTGAAAAGAGTTGTTCTAACAGGCCTTGGGGCTATAACTCCGATTGGAATAGGCAAAGATAACTTTTGGAATTCCCTTTTACAAGGGAATTCTGGAATTGATAATATTACAAGATTTGATACGAAAAATTACGATGTGAAAATTGCTGGAGAGGTTAAGGGTTTTGAACCACAGGATTATATAGATAAAAAAGAAGCAAAGAGGATGGATAGATTTTCACAATTTGCAGTTGCTGCAACAAAGCTAGCTATTGAGGATGGGAAGATTGATTTAGAGTCTTTAGATAGAGAAAGAATTGGAACTATTATTGGATCAGGTGTTGGTGGAATCGAAACAATTGAAAACGAAGTAACTAAATATAATGATAGAGGTCCATCACGGGTAAGTCCAGTATTCATTCCAACAATGATATCCAATATGGCAGCAGGTCAGATTTCTATGAAATTTGGGCTTAAAGGCTCATCTATGACTATAACTACAGCTTGTGCCTCAGCTACACATGCAATTGGTGAATCATTTAGGATGATTAAGGCTGGATATTTAGATATGGTGGTTTCTGGAGGGACAGAAGCAGCTGTAACACCAGTAGCAATAGCAGGATTTGCCAATATGAAAGCACTATCAACAAGAAATGATGCTCCTACTAAAGCAAGTAGACCTTTTGATAAAGACAGAGAAGGCTTTATAATGGGAGAAGGGGCAGGAATAGTTATTTTAGAAGAGCTTGAGCATGCATTAAAAAGAGGTGCTACTATATATGCAGAGTTAGTTGGTTATGGGTCTACATCAGATGCATTCCACTTAACTCAACCTGATCCAGAAGCCAAAGGAGCTACAAAAGCAATGGCTTTAGCTTTAGAGGATGGGGATGTGAATTACAAAGAAGTAGGTTATATCAATGCTCATGGAACTTCTACTTACTTTAATGATAAATTTGAAACGTTAGCTATTAAAAATGTATTTAAAGAACATGCTTATGAATTGAACATAAGCTCAACAAAATCCATGACAGGTCATCTATTAGGAGCAGCAGGTGGAATAGAAGTAATAGCCACAGCATTGGCTTTAAACACAGGTAAAATTCCACCAACTATAAATTATGAGACTCCTGATGAAGAATGTGATCTAAACTATACGCCAAATAAAATGGTTGAAAGAGATATTGAATATGCCCTATCTAATTCATTAGGTTTTGGTGGACATAATGCAAGTATATTATTAAAGAAATACTAATAAAAATGGCCCTGAAGGTTTCTGATATGCTCCCCTTGTAGTAGACAGTTGAAATAATAAAAACTGTTTACTGCAAGGAGGAGCATATTTTTATGCTAAGGATGTATTTGACAATTTTCTAATGTGCTCAAAAGTGCATGAATTTGTAATTGGTAATGTGCAAATACTATGATATACTAATTTTATTATTATGGAGGAACAATATGGATTTTAATATACCGAATTATGTAAAAAATGTATTGAATAGATTAAAGGATAATAACTTTGAAGCCTATATTGTTGGTGGATGTGTAAGAGATTTATTAATTGGTAGAGAGCCTTCTGATTATGATATAACAACATCAGCAAAGCCTGATGAAATAGAAGAAATCTTTAAAGACTATAAAACGATACAAGTGGGCAAAGAATTTGGCACAATAGTAGTAGTTCAACCTGAAAACAATATTGAAGTTACAACATTTAGGACTGAAGGAGAGTACAAAGACGGTAGAAGGCCAAGTGAAGTTTCATTTTCATATGATATAGTAGATGATTTAAGTAGAAGAGATTTTACAATTAATGCTATGGCTTATGATAGTGACAAAGGACTAATAGATCCTTTTAATGGATTAGATCAATTAAATAAAAAACAAATTATGGCAGTTGGTAATCCTACTGTACGTTTAAAAGAGGATTATTTAAGGATACTTAGAGCAGTGCGTTTTGCCACACAACTTGAATTCACTATAGAAAAAAGCACCTATAATGCTTGCAAAGAGCTAAGTGATTACTTAAAATATATAAGTGCTGAAAGAATTAGAGATGAGTTGTTTAAAATTATGCTTTCTAATATACCCTCGTATGGCCTTAAGATGATGTATGACTTAAATATTTTAAATATTATAATTCCTGAATTAATACCAACAGTCAACTTTGATCAAAACAATCCAAATCACAATAGATCATTATTTGAACATATCTGTTGTGTAGTTGATACATCTCCAGCTAAATTAGAAATAAGAATGGCTGCTTTATTACATGATATAGGAAAACCTATGACACAAAGTATAGATGAAAAAGGAATCTCTCATTATTATAATCATGACAAGTTAGGAGCAGATTTTGCTAGGGAAGTCCTAATAAGATTAAGATGTCCTAATGAGTTTATTTATAAAGTTACAATGCTAATTAGAGAGCATATGTATCACTCTAGCATAAAAGATAAAGGCTTAAAAAGAGAATTAAATAGGGTTGGGGAGGAAAACATATTTGATCTTTATGATTTAAAAAGAGCAGATATGATGTGTAAAGGAGACAAGACAAAAGAATTAGATGGTTTAGAACAGAAAATAAGGCAAATTGAAGAAATACTAGAAAAGAAAGAACCATATAATAAAAGTCAACTAATAATCGACGGAAATGATATAATATCATTAGGTTTGCCTAAGGGAAAAATCATTGGTGAATTATTATCGTATTTAACTGAAAAGGTTATAGAACATCCAGAATATAATAATAGAGAAAAATTGATTGAACTAGCAAAGAATACAATGAACAGTGAACAGTGAACAACGAACAGTGAACAGTGAACAATGAATAGGAAGAGGTAGGAATTAAAAGTTAATAGATAATTGCTAACAGGAGCAACAACAAATAGTCCATGTTTGTAGTGGGCTCACTATTCACTGTTATTTGTTGGCTGATTAATAGGGGGAAACTAGATGAGTAAATTATTTGGAACAGATGGAGTTAGAGGGATTGCAAATGAAGAATTAACTCCAGAACTAGCATATAAAATTGGTAGAGCAGGTGCATATATACTTGCCCATGGGAAAAAAGGCAAAGTATTAATAGGAAAAGATACCAGAATATCTGGGGACATGCTAGAAGCAGCATTAACTGCTGGATTCTGTTCCATGGGTATTGATGTTGTTTCCTTAGGAGTGATCCCAACACCTGCTGTAGCTTACCTTACTCGTAAATATGAAGCTTTAGCTAGTGTAGTAATATCTGCTTCACATAATCCCGGAGAATATAATGGAATTAAGTTATTCAATGACAAGGGATTAAAACTTCCTGATGAAGTTGAAAATAAAATAGAAGATATAATATTAAACAATAAAGAAATAGATGTAAGACCTATAAAAGAGAAAATTGGCAGAGTATATTATGAAGAAAATGGGGCTAAGGATTATAAAGAATTCTTAAAATCTTCTATTAATGTAGATTTAACAAATCTTACTATAGCCATGGATTGTGGTAATGGTGCACTTTATAAAATAGGCCCTGAGACTATGGAGGAACTAGGTGCAAGAGTAATTGCTATAAATACTGAGCCAAATGGTATCAATATAAATGACAACTGTGGTTCAACAAATCCTGGAGTCATTAGAAAATTAGTTTTAGATACGAAAGCAGATATTGGACTATCATTTGATGGGGATGCAGATAGAATAATCGCAGTAGATGAAAAAGGTGAAATTATTGATGGAGATCATATCCTAGCAATATGTGGAACAGATTTAAAAAATAAAGGCAAATTGAAAAACAATACAGTAGTAGGAACAGTAATGACTAATATGGGTTTAGATTTATGTTTAGAGGAAAACAATATAAACATTGTCAAGACTAAAGTTGGAGATAGATATATATTAGAAGAAATGCTAAAGGGTTGCTATTCAATTGGTGGAGAGCAATCTGGCCATATTATTTTTTTAGACTACAATACCACTGGAGATGGATTAGCGACAGGATTACATTTATTAGATGTGTTTGTTTCAACAAAAAAAGCATTATCAGAATTAAACAATACTATGAAGGATTATCCGCAAGTCCTTATCAATGCTAAGGTAAATAATGGTCAAAAATATAATTACATGGACAATGGAGAAATCAGAAAAGAAATAGAGCGAATTGAAAGCTTATTTAAAGGAGAAGGAAGAGTAGTTATTAGACCTTCTGGCACAGAACCATTAGTTAGAGTAATGATTGAAGGTAAAGATCAAGAAGAAATAACAAAAATTGCTCAAGATTTAGCAAATTTTATAGAAGAAAGAATCGGTATACAATAAAAACATAGGGGTGAAGAAATGAAATATAAAATTGTAGCAGATAGCAGTTGTGATTTAAATGAAGAACTAGAGAAAAATGTAGATGTAAGTTTAGTACCTTTCAAAATTGATATCGATGATAGCTCTTATATTGATGATGAAAACATTGATTTGGTTGATATGACAAAGAAAATGCTAGCTAGCCCTAATCCTATTAAAACATCATGCCCGTCTCCTGGAGATTTTGCTGAAGAGTATGAAGAAGGAGAAAATGTATTTGTAGTGACAATATCAAGCAAGCTATCTGGAACATATAATAGTGCATTGTTAGCAAAAGATATGGCTGTTGAATCATCACCAAATAAGTTTATACATGTTTTTGATTCTAAATCAGCAAGCATAGGAGAAACTTTAATAGCTCTAAAGATTAGGGAATGTATAGATGCAAAACTATCCAATGGACAAATAGTAGAAAAAATAGAGAGTTTTGTAAACAACATGAAAACTTTTTTTATATCGGATGACTTAAGTAATTTAATAAAAAACGGAAGAATATCAAAAACTAAAGGCTTAATTATTAATGCTTTAAATATTGTTCCTATAATGGGTGCAATTGATGGTACAATTATTTTAGTTGACAAAGCACGTGGCAGCAAAAGAGCATTTAAAAAATTAGTACAAATAATTAGTGAAACAGGTGTGAATTTTGAAGAAAGAGTTTTAGCTATTTCCCATGCTGATGCATTACAAAAAGCTATTGATTTAAGGGAGGAGCTAAAAAGTCTTAATTTTAAGGATATAGTAATAGTTCAAACAAAAGGTTTAAGTACAGGTTATGTTAATGACGGAGGCGTTATAATATCCTTCTAGAAAGGTTGGTTTAATGAAAAAAAAGGTAGTATTAGGCATGAGTGGTGGGGTTGATTCATCTGTTGCTGCATATGTTTTAAAAAATGAAGGATACGATGTTATTGGCATTACCTTAAGCCAAGTTCCCCATGATGAAGAATTTGATGAAAACGCAGGTGGATGTTGCTCACTTTCATCTGTTCTCGATGCAAAGATAGTAGCTCATAAACTTGACATACCGCATTATGTAGTTAATTTTAGGGATGTATTTGAAAATAAAGTCATATCCTATTTCGTTGATGAATATTTACAAGGACGAACTCCAAATCCTTGTTTAATATGTAATAAATATATTAGGTTTGATAAATTTATTGATAAAGCTTTAGGCCTTGGTGCAGAATCTATAGCTACTGGTCATTATGCAATTATCGAAAAAGACGAAGAAAGCAATAGGTATCTAATGAAAAAAAGTGCAGATAATAGAAAAGATCAAACATATTTTTTGCATACTTTAAATCAATATCAATTAGCTCATACTTTATTTCCACTTGGAGGATACAAAAAGGATAAAGTAAGACAAATAGCTGAAGAAATAGGATTAAATGTACATGATAAACCAGATAGTGAAGAAATTTGCTTTATACCAGATAATGATCATGGCAAATTTATAGAAAAAAGAGTACCAGATAAGGTAGTAGCAGGAAATTTTATTGACAATGAAGGAAATATTCTTGGTAAGCATAAAGGTATAGTTTACTACACAATAGGCCAAAGAAAAGGTCTTGGAGTAGCTACAGGTCAAAGAATGTTTGTACAAAGAATTGATGCTGAAAAAAATGATATAGTACTAGGAATGGAGCAAGGACTATACCATAGAAAGCTCTATGCTGAGGAGATAAACTATATTCCATTTGATTTCTTAGATGGAGAAATGCAAGTGACAGCAAAGATTAGGCATTCAACAAAAGAATCAAAAGCGACTATTAAGCCATATAATAATGGAAAAGGAATTTTAGTAGAGTTTGAAGAGCCTCAAAGAGCTATAACAAAGAGCCAAGCTGTAGTGCTTTATAAAGGAGATTTAGTAATAGGTGGTGGAATAATCAGAGAAGCATTTGATTAAAAAATATTAAATATATATAAATAAAATAAGAAAAAATATTTGACAAATATCATCTGGATGCTATAATATTGAAGTAAAGATTTTAATAGTTAATTACTATGCGGGATTGGCGGAATTGGCAGACGCGCTAGACTTAGGATCTAGTGTCATTGACGTGGGGGTTCAAGTCCTCTATCCCGCACCAAACCAGATGAAACCAGTGGTTTTTCCCATTGGTTTTTTTAGTATGTATGAAGATACCGCTTGTTAGGTTTAAATAATATGGTATAATAATACGAGATAAAAATCGAAAAACTAAATATTTATAGGGGGTCCATTATAAATGGCATTATTTGAGAAAAGAGAAAAAAATACAGTCTATTTTAATATTGAACTAAATTCACAAGAGTTTGAAAAGGCAGTAAATCAAGCTTACTTGAAGAATAGGTCTAAATTCAACATACCAGGATTTAGAAAAGGGAAAGTTCCTAAAAAAATTATAGATATGAATTACGGTGAAGACTTCTTTTATGAAGATGCAATAAATATTTTATTGCCTGAAGTTTATGAAAGTGCTATTAAGGAATTAGAATTAGAACCAGTAGACACTCCTCATATAGATGTGGGAGACATAAAAAAGGGAGAAAATATCGTTTTAAATATCAATGTAGATGTTAAACCTGAAGTTAAATTAGGCAATTATGAAAGTATAGAAATAGAAAAAGTAGAGTATAATGTTACAGATGAAATGGTAGAATCTGAATTAATAACAGAACAAGAGAAAAACGGAAGAATAATTGATGCAGGTAATCGAGAAGTTAAAGAAGGAGATATTTTAACAATCGATTATACTGGATTTGTTGATGATGAACAATTTGAAGGTGGAACAGCAGAAAACCAACAATTAGAAATTGGTTCAAATAAATTTATACCTGGCTTTGAAGAACAACTTATTGGTAAAAATAAGGAAGAAGAAGTTGAAGTAAAAGTGGCATTCCCTGAGGAGTATTTTTCAGAAGATCTTCAAGGAAAGGAAGCTACTTTTAAAGTAACTATTCATGAAATAAAAGAAAAAGAACTTCCAGAATTAGACGATGAATTTGCTAAGGATGTTAGTGAATTTGATACTCTAGAAGACTATAAAAATGATATAAAATCAAAATTAGAAGAAACATTTGAGAAACAAGGGAAAATAGAACTTGAAAACAGAATAGTTAAGAAAGCATCTGAACTAGCTGAAGTAGAAATTCCTGAAGGAATGATAAATACTCAAGTGCAAAATGAAATTTCAGAATTTGAATATAGAATTAAAATGCAAGGATTGGAGTTAGAACAATACCTTCAATTTACCGGAAGTGATTTAGAAGGTCTTAAAGAACAAGTTAGACCTGTAGCAGAAAGTAGAGTTAAAGCAGATTTAGTATTAGAAGCTATAGGCATTGCTGAAAACATAGAAGTAACAGATGAGGATATTGATGCTGAATTACTAAAACTAGCTGAACAATACAATCAAGAAGACCAACAGAAATTCGTAGATGACATGAAGAAGGGTGATTTGGACTTCTTGAAATCGGGTATAACAAACAATAAAGTAATCGATCTACTTAAGACTAAGGTAAAATACATTGAGATTACTGAAGACGTTGAAAAATAGGAGGTAAAATTAATGGCATTAGTACCAATGGTAGTAGAACAAACAAATAGAGGCGAAAGATCCTATGATATTTACTCTAGACTTTTAAAGGAAAGAATAATATTCTTAGGTGGAGAAGTAAATAATACAACAGCTGATCTTATTGTAGCACAACTATTATTCCTTGAAGCAGAAGATCCAGACAAGGATATTATTATATATATAAATAGTCCAGGAGGGTCAGTTAGTGCTGGATTTGCAATCTATGATACAATGCAATATATTAAACCAGATGTATCAACTATTTGTGTAGGAATGGCTGCAAGTATGGGAGCATTTTTGTTAGCTGCAGGAGCAAAAGGAAAAAGATTAGCACTTCCAAATTCTGATGTGATGATTCATCAACCACTTGGTGGTAGTCAAGGTCAAGCGGAAGATATTAGAATTCAAGCAGAAAAAATTATTCAAATTAGAGAAAGAATTAATAGTATCCTAGCAGAAAGAACTGGTCAACCAATAGAAAAGGTAAATAAGGATACCGATAGAGATTACTATATGACAGCTCAAGAAGCAGTTGAATATGGTATTATAGATGAAGTAGTAACAAATAGAAATTAATAGTGAGGTGAGTCCATGGCAAAAACTGATGATAAGCAGTTGCGTTGTTCTTTTTGTGGAAAACCACAAGATCAAGTAAGAAGACTTATTGCTGGACCGAATGTATATATATGTAATGAATGTATAGAACTATGCCAAGAGATAATTGAGGAAGAGTTCATAGATACTTGTGATTATGATTTAGAGGAAGTTCCTAAACCTTCTAATATCAAAGGAACTCTAGATGAATATGTTATCCAACAAGAAAAGGCAAAAAAATCTCTTGCAGTAGCTGTTTATAACCATTATAAAAGAATAAACAAAAAGCCATCTAAAAATAATGATATAGAATTACAAAAAAGTAATATAGTTATGATAGGACCAACAGGTTCTGGGAAAACTTTATTAGCTCAAACATTGGCGAGAATTTTAAATGTTCCATTTGCTATTGCGGATGCTACTTCTTTAACAGAAGCAGGATATGTAGGCGAGGACGTTGAAAATATAATCCTTAAATTGATTCAGGCAGCTGATTATGATATTGAAAGAGCCGAAAAGGGTATAGTATATATTGATGAAATAGACAAGGTAGCTAGAAAAACAGAAAATCCTTCTATAACAAGAGATGTTAGTGGTGAAGGTGTTCAGCAAGCTTTGCTAAAAATATTAGAAGGAACAGTAGCGAATGTACCTCCTCAAGGTGGAAGAAAACATCCACATCAAGAGTTCATTCAAATTGATACTACTAATATATTGTTTATTGTTGGCGGGGCTTTTGATGGTCTTGATAAGATAATCCAATCTAGAATTGGGAAAAAATCCATAGGATTTGGTGCTGATATAAAATCAAGTTCTAGTGAGTCAATTGGACAACTATTAAAAGAGCTTCAACCAGAAGATTTGCTAAAATATGGCCTTATTCCTGAATTTGTTGGAAGATTACCAGTTTTAGTAACATTAGAAGAATTAGATACTGACGCATTAGTTAGAATACTAACAGAACCAAAGAATGCCTTAGTAAAACAATATAAAGAACTATTTCTTATGGATGATGTTGAGTTAGAATTTGAAGAAGGCACCCTTGAAATAATTGCGAAAAAAGCAATTGAAAGGAAAACTGGTGCAAGAGGTCTTAGAAGCATTATAGAAGAATCAATGCTTGACATTATGTATGAAATACCAAATAGAGATGACATAGAAAAATGTATAATAACAAAGGACACAATAGAGAAAAAAGGAGAGCCTACTTTAGTGCTTTCTGATAGAAAGAAGAAAAGTAGATCAAAAAAATCTAGCAGTGGTGAAACTGCATCATAAGAGCTCACGCAAGTGAGCTTCTTTTTTAGTAAACATAAGGAGGTGTAGAATGGAAAATATATATAAAATTGAAAATAGAATCCTTCCACTTATTCCTCTTAGAGGCATATCAGTATTCCCTAATATGGTCATACATTTTGATGTAGGTAGGGGCAAATCAATAGAGGCCTTAGAGAAAGCTATGATAGATGATTCATTAATTTTATTGTGTACTCAAAAAGATGCAAAAGTAGATGAACCTCAAATAGAAGATTTCTATCATGTTGGAACAGTAGCGAAAGTAAAACAAATGCTTAAATTACCTGGTGGCAGCATCAGGGTTTTAGTTGAGGGAATAAGTAGAGGTAAGGTCCTTAATATTAACCAAGAAGAACCATATTTTGAAGCTGAAATTGAAGATATAGTCTACGATTCAAACGATATAGAGATCAATAGAGAGTTAGAAGCTGCAATGAGGCTTATTGTTGAAGACTTAGAAGAATATATATCCTTAAATTCAAAAGTATCTGCTGAAGTTTTAATTTCCATATCAGAAATTGATGATCCTGGTAGATTGGCAGATGTAGTTTCTTCTTATATAGTCCTAAAACAGGAAGACTATCAAAAAGTGTTAGAGACTTTTGATTTTTTTAATAGATTGGAAGTCCTTCATGGCATACTACAAGAAGAAATTGAGCTTCTAAGAATTGAAGACAAGATAAATCAAAGGGTAAAAAAGCAAATTAACAAGGTGCAAAAAGAGTACTACCTTAAAGAACAACTTAGAGCCATTCAAAAAGAACTAGGTTCTGGCGATGATTTGACTGAGGATATTGACGAATACAAAGAAAAAATTGAGAAGCTCAAAATGCCAAAGGAAGTAAGGGAAAAAGCTTTAAAAGAAGTTGATAGACTAACTAAGACATCTCCCCATTCAGCTGAAGTTGGAGTGATTAGAACATATTTAGATTGGTTAGTTGAATTGCCTTGGAATAAGGAAACTAAAGAGAAAATTGATATAAAGGCTGCTAGACAAATCTTAGATGAAGATCACTATGGCCTTGAAGATGTAAAAGAAAGAATTTTAGAATTTATTGCAATTAGAAAACTTACTAATAGCATGAAAGGACCAATTTTATGTCTAGTAGGACCACCTGGAGTTGGTAAAACATCTATAGCAAAGTCAATAGCTAAAGCTCTAAATAGGAAATTTGTCAGGATGTCATTAGGCGGAGTAAGAGATGAGGCAGAGATTAGAGGTCACAGAAGAACTTATGTAGGCAGTATGCCTGGTAGAATTATAAGCTCTATAAAAAAGGCATCAAGTAAAAATCCACTGTTTTTACTTGATGAAATTGATAAAGTAAGCAGTGACTTTAGAGGAGATCCAGCTAGCGCCTTGTTAGAAGTTCTAGATCCAGAACAAAACTCAACATTTACAGATCATTTTTTAGATGTGCCATTTGATCTTTCGAAAATTTTCTTTATTACTACAGCTAATACTACATCTACAATACCAGGTCCACTTTTAGACAGAATGGAAGTAATTAGGATTAGCGGATATACAGATGAAGAAAAGCTTCAAATTGCATTAAGATATTTGTTGCCAAAACAAATGGCTGAACATGGATTAACTAATAAACAGCTTTTAGTTTCTGAAACAGCCATAAAAGGATTGATAAATTATTATACAAGAGAAGCTGGTGTCAGAAGCTTAGAGAGAAATATTGCTAATCTTTGTAGAAAAACTGGTAAGAGAATAGTTGAAGAGGATGTAAAGTCTGTAAGAATAAACGCTGGAAATCTAGAAAAGTATCTAGGATCTAAGATATATAGATTTGATGAAGTGGAAACTAAAAATCAAATAGGTGTAGCTAATGGTTTAGCTTGGACATCAGTTGGGGGAGAGACTCTTTCTATAGAAGTAACAACTATGAAAGGAACTGGCAAGCTTCAATTGACAGGCCAATTAGGAGATGTAATGAAAGAATCCGCTATGACTGGTGTTTCATATATTAGAGCAAATTCATCTTTATTAAATATAGAGGAAGATTTTTATGATAAGATGGATATTCACATCCACGTACCAGAAGGAGCAATACCAAAAGATGGGCCATCAGCAGGGATTACAATTACTACTGCTGTAATATCAGCCCTATCCAATACTCCTATATATAGAGATTTAGCTATGACAGGTGAAGTGACCTTAAGAGGTAGAGTTTTACCTGTAGGTGGCATAAAAGAAAAAGTATTAGCAGCTCATAGAATGGGCGTAAGGATAATACTATTACCATATGAAAATAAGAAAGATTTAGATGAAATTCCAGATAAGGTAAAGAAAAAAATCGAGTTTGTTCTTGTTAAGAAGATGGATGAGGTATTAGAACATGCTTTAGTAAAGAAGGATGATATGGATGAAGATTATTAAATCGGACCTTCAACAGATAGCTGCATTACCAGAACAATATCCTAAAGATGATCTGCCAGAGATAGCATTTGCTGGCAGGTCTAATGTAGGTAAATCATCATTTATCAATTCAATGATAAACAGAAAAAATTTAGCAAGAATAAGTGGAAAACCTGGAAAGACTCGAACTATAAATTTTTATATAATAAATGATTCTTTTAGATTTGTAGATTTACCAGGATACGGCTATGCTGTAGCATCAGTAAAGGAAAAAGAGAAATGGGCAAAAATTATTAATACATATTTAGAATCTAGGGAAAACTTATCGGAAATAGTGCTAATTGTAGATATTAGACATGAGCCTACTAGTCAAGACAAGATGATGTATGATTGGATAATATCAATGGGGTATAAGGGAATTGTAGTAGCCACAAAGGCTGATAAAATTTCTAAGGGTAATTGGCAGAAAAGCACTAAAATAATAAGACAGAAACTAGAAATTAAAGATGTGGATTTAGTCATACCATATTCTTCTGAAAATAAGATGAATGCAGAAAAGATTTGGAGCATATTTATGCCTGCTTTAAACAAAACAAAAGACCAGTATTAAACTGGTCTTTATGCATTTATTCTTTTTCAAACAGATCTTTAGTTGCACCACAAACTGGGCATACCCAATCTTCTGGTAAATCTTCGAAAGCTACACCTGGTTCAATACCACCATCAGGATCTCCTTCAGCAGGGTCATAAACCCAACCACATGGACCGCAAACATATTTATCCATAATACATTCTCCTTTCATATTTCAAATACATTAAAATAATTTTACCCAAAAATATAGTATTAAAACCAAAAATAGAGTTTATTTCATTTTTTTGATGCAATAAGTTAAAAAATTGAGATTAATTGTATTACATATGGGGTAAAACTATTGTGATAATATAGATAATGGATGTGATGATATGACATATTTCTATAAGGGGACGGTTTGTAGTGATTTATATACAATCAAGAAATTTATAGATAAAACCATAAAGAACTTAGAAGTATATATTGATGACGGTGACGTGATGTTTGATGTCAAACTCATACTAAACGAACTTATTGTAAATGGAGCTCTTCATGGCAATGATTCTATGATGTCAAAGTGCGTAAGTTTAACTTTGGAAATGATTGATGATAAATTGAGAATAGAAGTAGAAGATGAAGGCAAAGGTATAGATTATGACTTCTGCTCCTATGACCCTAAGGATTTAAAAACTTGTGGAAGAGGATTAGTTCTCGTTAATGGACTATCAGATGAGTTTCATGTGGAAAATAACAAAGTAATTTCAGTAAAGCATTTAGCCAGGTGAGTTCCTTTCATGCATAATAAGCAAACGATTTTATTAAGCTAAAACTAGGGGGGAGTTATAATGAAAAAATATTTTATTATTTGTCTTGTTGCTTTAATAGTAATTAGTGGAACAAACATCAATGCATTCGGAGAAGCCGCAGTAGATAAACAATTGGAGGCATCTGTCTTAAAGGTAAAAGATTTATTTGACATAGGAGATGATTATGACACATTTGATTCCAATATCAGCTCAGGGGGGGACACACTGTTTTTTTATATGAATTGGTCTGATTCTAATTCAAGACTGGATAGTATTAGTGTTACTACTGATTCATTAGGGAACATTATAAACTACAATAAATATAGCCCTATCTACAAAGAAAGTGAAACAAAAGTATCAAATTATACTAAAGAAGAAGCTATAAAACTTGCAATGGAGTTTATAGGAAAGATTGATAAAAGTATTTATAAGGAAATAGAGCTTGTAGAAGACAATTCACCATTAAGTACATTTGACAATGAATATAGATTATCTTTTAAAAGAGTTGTAAATGGAATACCTTTTGTTGATAACTCAGTAAGCATAAGCGTAAATAAATATACAGGCCAAATAATGAACTTCAATTCAGATTGGGAAAGAGATATGGCATTTCCTATTCCTGATGGTATCCTATCAATTGATGAAGGGAAAAAAGCATATGTGGACAGTATTGGTCTAGACTTAGTATACAAAACAACATATGGACATAGACCTTTGGATACAAGTGGACAAGAAACAAAACATTATTTAGTATACTCATCAATGGATGATTATAAAGCCATTGATGCTTTTACTGGAGAAGTTACTAATATTATTTACTATGGACCATACTATGGTATGGATCAAGATGCAGCTAGTGGAAGTCTAGACCTTAAAGAGTCTGAAACCATAAGCCCTGAAGAAAGAAAAGAAATTGAAAAGTTAAGTGGAATTATAGATATAAAGAAAGTCGAAGCAGAAGCTAGAAAAATTTTAGGTATCAATACAGAATATAAACTTAACAACAAAAATCTATATTCTGATTACAATAACCCAGAGCAATATATTTGGTCTTTATACTTTGAAAAGAAAGTAGACAACAATTATTGGGATATTAATATATCACTAAATGCAAAGACATTAGAGCTATTAAGCTTTTATAAGAATGATAATATTATTTCTAATAAGCAACCACAATTGACAAAAGCTGAATCTTTAGAGCTTGCTAAAGAATATGTAAAAGAAATTCAGCCTAATAAAATAGATGAGATAGAATTTTCTGAACAGAATCTAAATGAAAATCAACAAAACTATTATTTTATATTTGCTAGAAAGATAGATGATATATTTGTAAAATCCGATTCTATTACAGTAACAGTGGATGCTGTTAATAAGGAAATAGAAGCCTATATGTATGAATGGTATAATGGAGAGTTTCCGCCAAAAGGAGAGGTAATAGGATTTGATAGAGCATATGATATAGTATTTAATACAATAGGATATGACCTAAAGTATACAATTGTTTATGATTATGATAAACCTGATGGTGAAAATCAGGAGATAAAATTAGTATATGCAGTAGATAATAAATTACCATTAAATATAGATGCTAATTCAGGTGAAATACTAGATGCTAATTCAGGAAAGCCTTATAAGAAGAATAATTCCTTGTCATATGATGATATAGATAAATCATATGCCAAGGATAAAATTAAAACTTTATCTCAATATGGTGTCGGTTTTAATTCCTCTAAGTTTAAACCAAAGGAAAAAATAAGGCAAAAAGATTTTGCTTATCTTTTGTTTAAATCCATGAATTCTTATAGATTAGAAACAGAAGAAGATATAGATACAATCTATGAAGAACTAAGAAATTTAAGAATAATAAGTGAAAGT
Organism: Tissierellia bacterium; assembly: GCA_028708575.1. Classification (GTDB taxonomy): domain Bacteria; phylum Bacillota; class Clostridia; order Tissierellales; family Tissierellaceae; genus UBA3583. The sequence continues at coordinate 63,154 of JAQVYQ010000002.1, read as the reverse complement.
GAAAAATCACCTGATACTATAGTAACAAAAGAAGAAGCTATTAAATACGTTATAAGAACTATGAATTTTGAAAAAATAGCAGAGATTTCAGGCATATATGCTAGTATTTTTCAAGATAGTGATGATGTTTCATCAGGTCTTGAAGGTTATATAAATATTGCCTATGGATTTGGAATAATAAATGGTGATGGTTCAGGAGAAATAAAGCCGAAAGCAGAATTAAGACGAGAAGATGCAGCATCAATAATATACAAATATATGTTTAACTAAAATTAAATATTAATATAAAGGCGATCAAAAGATCGCCTTTAATATTTATTTGTATTATGGGAAAAGTATGATAAAATAAATAAGTTAAAGCAATTTTATACAAGAAGGGATATGTTTATGAATATTAAGAGAAATGATGTAAGAAATGTTGCTATTATAGCCCATGTAGATCATGGTAAAACTACATTAGTTGATAGTTTGCTAAAGCAATCAGGTATTTTTAGAGCTAATCAAGTAGTTCAAGATAGAGTTATGGATTCAAATGATATAGAAAAAGAACGTGGAATAACTATACTATCAAAGAATACTGCTGTTAATTATAAAGGTACTAAAATCAATATAATTGATACTCCAGGCCATGCTGATTTTGGTGGAGAAGTAGAACGAGTGCTAAAAATGGTAAATGGAGTTGTACTATTAGTAGATGCTTTTGAAGGTCCAATGCCACAAACAAAATTTGTTTTAAAAAAGGCATTAGAGATTGAATTACCGGTAATTGTATGTATAAACAAAATCGATAGACCTGAAGCTAGGCCGGAAGAAGTGATTGATGAAATATTAGACCTATTCATAGATTTAGGTGCTAATGAAAGTCAGTTAGAATGTCCATTCATATACGCATCAGCTAAGGAAGGTAAGGCTGGCTTAGACTTTAATCAAATGGGTGAAACTATGGAGCCATTATTTGAAACAGTTTTAGAGTATATACCAGCGCCTGAGGGAGATGCTGATCAACCGTTACAAGTATTAATTTCAACTATAGATTACAATGATTATGTAGGTAGAATTGGTATTGGGAAAATAGATAGAGGTACGATTAGAGAAGGACAGGATGGGGTATTAGTTAACATACTAAACCCAGAAAAAGAAGGAAAAGTAAAAATCAGCAAGTTATATGAGTTTGAAGGTTTAAACAGAGTTGAAGTTGATGAAGCAAAAATGGGAAGCATAATAGCAATAACTGGGATTGAGGATATCCATATTGGAGATACAATATGTCCAACAGACAATCCAGAGCCTCTTCCATTTGTAAAAATATCTGAGCCAACTCTTGCCATGACATTTTCTGTTAACGATAGTGAATTTGCCGGAAGAGAAGGAAAATATGTAACATCTAGACAAATTAGAGCTAGATTATATAGAGAACTTCAAACAGATGTGTCATTAAGAGTAGAAGAAGGAGATTCAACAGATTCCTTTAAAGTATCAGGTAGAGGGGAATTACATTTATCCGTATTAATAGAAAACATGAGAAGAGAAGGATATGAATTTCAAATATCAAAGCCAGAAGTATTATATAAATATGAAGAAGGCAAGAAATATGAACCTATGGAGAAAGTTAGTATTGACGTATCCACTGATTTCATAGGAACTGTTATAGATAAATTAGGTCAAAGAAAAGGGGAACTAATCAGCATGTCTGAAGCTAATAGTGGATATGCTAGGATAGTATTTTCTATTCCAGCAAGAGGCCTAATAGGATATAGGCAAGAGTTTTTGACAGATACAAAAGGCAATGGGATAATGAACTCAACATTTGATGGTTATGCACCTTATAAAGGGGATATTCCTAAGAGAAATGATGGTTCATTAATAGTCTTTGAAACAGGTGAAACTACAGCATATGGACTACATGCAGCTCAGGAAAGAGGGATACTATTCGCTGGACCAGGGGTACAGGTTTATAAGGGAATGGTTATTGGCTCCAACCCAAAAGGTCAGGATATTGAAGTTAATGTAATTAAAAAGAAAGCCCAATCTAATGTTAGAGCATCTGGTTCAGATGAAGCCTTAAGATTATCACCACCTAAAGATATGTCACTTGAAGAGGCACTAGAATTCATAGAAGATGATGAACTTATTGAAGTTACACCTTTAAATTATAGATTAAGAAAGAGAATTCTTGATTCTAATCAGAGGTATAAATCCAAAAAGAACAAGTAAAAATAGGGGGATTCAATGGGAAAAATAGTCGACATTCTTATCTGGTTAAGTGAAAATTTAATATGGATAAATATTTTATTGGCTATATTGCTTGTTTTTTTCGAGCGAAGAAATCCAACAACAACTTGGCTATGGCTTATGGTTTTACTATTTTTACCTGGACTTGGTTTTTTACTATATTTATTTCTTGGCCAAGATTTATCAAAGCATAAACAATTCAAATCAAAAGAAGAAGAAGACAACAACTTTGATATTTTGGCTGAGGTTCAGATTAAGGTTATAGAAGAGGATGATTTTACTTTTAAAGACCCTAATTATCCATATTATGATGATTTAATAACCATGCATCTTGTTAGCAATAAGGCATATTTTTCTCAAGACAATAGCATAGAGATTTATTACTCAGGGGAAGATAAGTTTATTGCATTATTAGAAAGCATAAATAATGCGACTAGCTATATTTATATGGAATACTATATATTTAGAAATGATGATTTAGGGAAAAAGGTACTAGATGCATTAATTCAAAAAGCAAATGAAGGTCTAGAGGTTAAGCTTTTGGTCGATGGTATGGGTGGTAGAACTTTGACAAAGAAGTTTTTAAAGCCATTCATAGATGCTGGTGGGCAAGTGGCAATTTTTATGCCACCATTAATACCAGTAATTAATATTAGAATAAACTATAGGAATCATAGAAAGATTACAATTATAGATGGCAAAGAAGCATATTTAGGTGGATTTAATGTAGGAGATGAATATTTAGGTCTTAATAAAAAGAAATTTGGATACTGGCGAGATACTCATATGAAAATTAAGGGCTCAGCCATTAGTTCCTTACAGTGGAGATTTTTTCTAGATTGGCGGTTTGTTACTAAAGAAGGAGTTGGAAACAATCAAAGCCATATCTATACTGAAGAAAAAACACCTGGGAATGTTGGAGTTCAAATTGTTACAAGTGGACCAGACTCTAAATGGCCGGGTATTAAAGATGGTTATTTCAAAATGATTACCCAGGCTAGAGAAAAGGTGTATATTCAAACTCCATATTTCATTCCTGATGATAGTATTTTTGAAGCCTTGAGAATAGCTGGTTTAGCTGGAGTGGATGTAAAGGTAATTATACCTAATAAACCAGATCATCCTTTTGTATATTGGGCTAGTTTAAGCTACATAGGAGAGCTTTTACAAGCTGGGGTCAAGTTTTATACGTACGAAAATGGATTCTTGCATTCAAAAGTATTAATAATGGATGAATTTGTTTCCTCAGTGGGAACTGCAAATTTAGATATAAGAAGTTTTGAGTTAAATTTTGAGGTAAATGCTTTTTTATATGATGATATTACAAACTTAAACCTTACAGAACAATTTAATAAAGATCTACTAGATTGCAAGGAAATTACTATTGAAGAGTATTTAAATAGACCTCGTATAGTTAAATTAAAAGAATCAATATCAAGACTATTATCGCCGATTTTGTAATAGATAAAAAAATCACCTCTGGAGACAATAATCTAGAGGTGATTTTTTTGAAGATTAATAAATTGACAATAATTTATGCTATAATAATAGTATTATTGTTTGGGTGTAGCAATGGAGAGAAAAATCAAAAAGAGATTAAGATAGAGGATAAAGCTCCTGACAGTTTAAAAGAATTAAGTGGTGGTATTGATGACATATTCAAGACTTTAGGAGATATTGAACGACTAGCAACAGGAATAAAATACCCAAAAGAAAAGGAAGAACCTGAAGCAAGTGAACCAGGTAGTAATAGCCAAGGCCAACAAGGAAGTGAACAAGGGAAAGCTTCTAATAGTAGCGGAGGCGGTGGCAGTAATGAACAAGGACAGGACCAAGGAGGTCAAGAATCTCAACAGGGAAAGGGACAACAAGAGGAAAGTTTAGAGGAAAAGAAACAAAAGGAAATAGATACTAATTGGCAAACTATTAATGATAAACTAGATGAAATTCATCCACATTGGAATTCTTTTGAAACGGAATCTCAAAAAAAAGGAGCAACTAAGGAAGTAAGAGATAATTTTAAGAATGCATTTAATAAGATGACAAAAGCAATAGAAGATAAAGATATCGTTGGAATTTATGATTATGGGAGTCAAGCTTTAAGGAATTTAAAACCTATGTATGATTTGTACTTAGACGATATAGGCGGCGATGTGTCAGCCTTAAAATATGCAGCATACCAAGGATATATTAGAGCAACAATCAACGATTTAGAAGGAGCACAGAAGGCTTTAAAAAATAAAGAAGAGAATATTAACACCATTAGATTAAAGCTTAAAGAAGATGAAAAAGAAAAGGTAAAAGTAGAAAAAATAAATTTAGCTTTAACAGATTTTATTGATAGTTTAGATGAGAATAGTAGGATGCTATTTATGATAAAAAAAGACGTACTAATTGAAAACATAAAAGCATTAGAATAAAGGGGGGCACTTATTACATGAAAGCTGAAGCAGTTAATGAATTCTATGCAGTAAATGGTGAGGTAAGATATGTAAAGGAAGATGATATATTTAGTAAAATAACGAAAGCACCTATATATGAAATTATAAGAGTTGTAGATGGAGTTCCTATATTTTTAGAAGATCATTTGGAGAGAATGTTCAGATCTGCTAAATTAGTAAATCATAGTATATGCCTAGATGAAAAAAGAGTTAGAAAGTCTATAAAAGATACCATACTGCATAATGAAATAAGCAATTCAAATATAAAGTTATTATCAGGAGAAGCAGATGGGATTGGAGATGTTTTTTTAGTATACTTTATAGAGACATTATATCCACCAAAAGCGTATTACGAAAATGGCATAAAAGCTATATTATACGAGTATGAAAGAAATAACCCTAATGCAAAGATATTAGTTACTTCTTTTAAAGAGGATGTAGCTCACAAAATTAAAGAAAGTGACGCATTTGAAGCGTTGATAATTAATAAAAAAGGGTATATTCCAGAGGGTAGTAGATCTAATGCATACTTTGTAAAGGGAGACAAAATATATACAGCACCTCCAGATGAAGTTTTATTAGGGATCACAAGAAAGCATATATTTAAAATAGCAAATAGATTAAATATACAAATTGTCGAAGAAACCATTCATAAGGATGATTTAGAAAAATTAGAAGGTGCTTTCATATCAGGAACTGGCCTTAATGTATTACCAATATCTAAAATAGGAAATATAGAATTGCCTTCGACAGGAAACAAATTAATAAGTGATTTAAATAATGGATTTAGTGATATGATGAGAGATTATGTAGAAGAAAGCAAAAATCTTTGGATCTAAAAAGGGGTCTCATACGAGACTTCTTTTATTGTGAAAAGTTATAAATAATGTGTTGATTAATAATTAATTAGAAATACTGTAAACTATTAATAATAAATCAATTATTGATAGAATAAGGGGGTGGATTAGTAACAAATGATTAAGGAAATGGAAAGATGTGAACTAAAAGAACAAATTGATATAAAAAGAGAAGAACTCAACAATGTGGTAAATACTGAGATAGTACCTGATAAAGCACTAGAGATTAGTGTGGAATTAGATGAGCTAATCGTTAAATATACTAGATTGGATTCAAATTATTCTATTAGATTTTAAGAATGTTTTAATAAACAAGTTGAAATTTCACATAAAAAATAGCAGATGAATCTGCTATTTTTCTCATATGTAAATGTATTTATCTTAAGATTCCTTTAATTTTTCTTAAGCTAAATGAAAAAACGATAAATTAATCCAGTCATTAGCAATAATGTTATAGCAATTATTGATAAGAACAATCTTTTACTTATAAATATAAACTTCATATAATCACACTCCTTATAATTTATATATATGTTTAATATGTACAAATTATATATAAAGAGTTGGATAAATGTGATAATATTGTATATGTGTGGTATATATTTAATAAAGAACTAAATGGGGGGATTATATGAGCAATACAAAAAGAATACTCTTACCTTTGCTCATAATATTTTCTCTGTTTATTATTTATTTTCTTTATATTAGCCTATCTGATTATAAACCTGAAGAAGCTACAATACTTACAATATATAATAATCAAGTAAAGAATATAACAAAAGATAAGCCTTTAAAAATAGCGACATTCAATATTGGATTTGCTGGGTTAGACAAAGATCAAGACTTATATGAAAAAGGTGGAAATAGTTATAAAGCTGAGAGCGAAGAAAAAGTATTTGAAAACTTAGAAAGCATTGTAGAAATAATTGATAGTATGGATCCTGACTTTTTTATGATACAAGAATTAGATATAGATTCAAGTAGAAGTTACAAAATTGATCAATTGTCCTATTTGGATGACAAATATCCTAATTATGGGAATATATATGGTGATAATTATAATATAAAATATTTACTTAAGCCAATAGGTAAGGTACAATCAGGACTTGCTACTTTTTCTAGATATAATGCAACTTCAGCAATTAGGTTTTCTTTACCTGGACAACAAGAAGGACTTAATAAGTATTATGACTATGATAGGGCTTTTATTGAGAAAAGATTTGAATTACAAAATGATAATGAATTAGTATTGATTAACATTCATCTTTCCAACTTCAATGGATCAGGATTACAAAGATTCGAAGAAATAAATTTTCTTCAAAAATATATAACAAAAGAATATGAAAAAGGTTCCTACATAATAGTTGGTGGAGATTGGAATCATAGTCTTCCGGATACAGACCCAAATAAATTTAGATCATTAGAAGCTTGGCCTTCATGGTTTAAAAATTTTCCAGAAGAGCTTAGACTAAATGGGTTTAATTGGGCTACGGAAAAATACACTCCTACATTTAGATCTCCAGAGACTCCATATATATCTGGGAGAAATTTCCTAGCAGTTACAGATGGTTTCTTAGCATCAGATAATATTGAGATAATTGATGTTGATACATTAGATAATAGATTCAACATAAGTTATCACAATCCAGTTGTTTTAGAGTTTATGTTAAAATAAGGTTAAATACTTATAAAGAAAAGTCTAGACAAAAGCTAAATTAAGTAGTATAATATTTTTTGTCGGTTATAAATGCGCTATTAGCTCAGTTGGTAGAGCACCTGACTCTTAATCAGGGCGTCCAGGGTTCGAATCCCTGATGGCGCACCATAGTATTAACAAAGCTTCCAGACTTCGGTTTGTAAGCTTTTTTTATTTTACCCTAGGGATATTTGCAGAGAAGCTTTAAAAGATTCCAACATAAGTTTGTAAATATTCAAAAGTATTTTGATAAAAAGGAAGGATTTTGACGAAGTTTGACGAATTGTATAATGTGTTATATCATCTTGTTTATTATTGGAATTTTTCACCATAAAATTAATCTGTTTAGAATAGATTAACTGGTATTATATTGTATGTATGTAGGTAAAGGATTAAAAAATTTGTAATTAACAGAAACAAACTGCTTAGTTACTATACTATTAATAAAGGAGGCTCATAATGGAATTTATTGAATCAAGATTAAAAGATAATACAAAAAAGTTTTTAGTCGATGAATTAGAAAATAATATACTAAAGGATCGCAAAGACAAGATTATATTATTTGATAGATTTTTATGTATTTCAAAAGGAGAAGAGTTTGAAGATTTAAATGATAAAATTTCAGATGAATTAAACAATTGGGCAGATGGCCAGATTTCACCAAAAGATTTATTAATGTCTTTATCTGTTACAGAGCAGTATCTTAAATCACTGATTAATTTAGTAGATAAATCTGCTTTTGACGGTATTATGAATAAAGATGAATCTTTCAAAAATATAATTGCTTTTATAGGAATGATAAAATTAAGAAGAAATGGGAAATTGGATTTAAAGCTTACTTCAAATGATGAAAGACTTAATATAACAACTCTAGAGGACAAACATAAAGATGACAAAACACGACTACATTGGGCAAGAGCTTATTCATTTAGAAATGAAGACGCACATGAATGTAGGAAGTATGGATATAACAAGTCAATTAACTATATATTAAGTATCCTATTTGTATTAGTAGAAAGTACGTGGAAATATAAGCAAGAAATTGATTCTCTGTATTCTGAGCAACTAATTTTTTATGGAGTTGATAAAAAAGAATACCTTAGAAAGATAATTAAAGAATATGAGAGTAAAAATTCGCAGAAAACCTTTGTGCTAATGAATACTTCTAAAGTAGACCCAATGAGTACATGGTTAAGTTTTGAAATAGATGAAGAAGAAAATGATAATAGTCTGAGTTCTTCTCTTGATATTATGAATATGTCCAAAGAGTATGGAAATTACTTGAAGTTGATTGGAGAAGCTGGAATAGGTAAATCAAGAATTATGAGACATCTTCAATACAATGATGCTAAAGAAGGAAAAATATTTCCCGTTTATGTGGAGCTAAAAGAACTCTCTGATTTTAAATATTCTATCATGGAATTAATTTATGAAAAGTCAGGATTGGATGAAAAAGCCTGCAGGCTTTTAATGGAAAATGGTGGGATGAACCTTTATCTAGACGGTGTAAATGAAATCCTTTGTTCTGACAAAAATAAAAGAATAGCATGTAGCCAAATTGATGAGCTTCCAGTTAAATATCCAAAAACAAAAATACTTGTATCAGACAGAGAAAGTAGTCAGGTAAGTGTTAGAATGGATATTCCTACATTTCTTTTATCCAAACTGGATGAATCCATGATTCATGAATTTGTTCATAAGAACTGTAAATCAAAGGACTATGAGGACAAGATTATAAATATTCTTGAGGAAAGAAATTATATTTATAATATTATTAAAACTCCTTTTATGCTAGAGACTTTCATATATTTAGTGGAAAATAATAATTACAAAAAAGGTGTAACCAATGAAGAACAACTAATAGAACTGTTTATTAGAAGTTTGATTGATCGTGAAGCATATATGAAGAAGGAAATTAGGGCTGGGAAAATTGAAATGCTACTTACATATCTTTTTGTTGAACATAATAACCTAGAAGACGGAAGGACGTCTTTTACAAAGCCTGGGGTTTTATCTAGGTTCAGAAAATGCAAGGAACATTATGGATTTGAGATTGATACTGATGAGATACTTGAAATTATAGTTCAAATGGGACTTTTGGAAAGAATACAAGGAAGCGAAAATTATAGATTTGCTAATGAGTTCTATGAAAATTATTTCTTTAGTAAGGCTCTATTATGGATAGAAGAATAAGTAACTAATAATATAAGATAAGGTTGAGTATAAATGGACAAGCTAGTTGACAATATAATTATTAAAGAAGATGAAAAAAAACTATCTAATATTATAAGATATCTTGAATCCAACAATAAAAAAGGAAATGAAGGACGAGTTATCAGTATTGGACAGAGTTTAGTAAAGTATGACTTATCAATTCAAAAGTCATATATCGAAATGTTATGTAAAAGTGATTATCCTATAACTGCTGCTATGGCTTCAAATAGCATGCACCATGAAGATGTTGTTTTCCTAAAAGATATTATACTAGAGTATGTAGAGTCATCATATTGGCCTATGTACGATAAAATCATTTCCCTTTTATATATTTCAAATGAAGAAAAACTCTTAAGATTGTTTGATTCAATAGAAGATACATATGTTTTTTCTAATAACATTAAAAGTACTATTAATTTTTTGGTCGAACAAAGCGAATATAAGCTTGTGTTTAATTTATTATATATGGCCGTTAGGTCTAAGCACAGCTCAACACTATTCTATTGTTTGAATAATATTGAAATTAATGAATTTTATGTAAAACAAAATATTAATTTTCTGCAAGAAAGTGTACAAATTTTATACAAGAAAAAGGAGTATGATTCTTTATTTTATCTTTGTAAAATATTTAATATACTTCAATATTTACAGATTATGCTACAAAGAGATTACGATGAATTAGTAAGGGAATTTCTTGATACACATACTATTAATGGTATTAGGCTAGCCTTTAGATTAATGGAGCAGGATTTCAATGATGTTGGGAAGGCATATGAGCTAATAATTTCAGAAATTTCAAAGATGAATAAATCTGAAGAGATACAATACATTTATTTTTGCTATTTATTAAAGTTTATAAGATTAAAAAAGCAAATTAATCCAGAGCTTAAGGAAAGGCTGCTGGAAATTGGGGAAGTTGAGCTACTGAAAAAAAGAAGTTATGGTGTGCATCAACTTGTAGAATGCTTAGAAACTATTTTGTTTAGTAATGGAATAGAAGGTTACTATGAATTGGTTCAGATTCTAAATGTAAATCACATTTTTAATTATGAAAAAGAAATCCCTAAGATATTACCCTATTATATATATAAAGATGAATCATTAGATAAAATTAAAGGGAGAAAAGAGTATTTTAGGAAACTTAAAGATGAGGACAAATGGGAAGATAAAAAACTATTTTATTTCTATATGAACTCGTTTTTTAAATATGTTCTTTCAATACATGATTTTTTTGAGGCTATCTATGAAGATAAAGAAGATGGGGCTAATTTAAAAGGTTTATGTAAGGGATTTGAGTTTTATGGGAAAATAGAAAGCATAGATGTGGAAAATGGAACCGCAATAGCTAATTTTCAAAATGTAGTTGCAAAGCATTGGATTTCATTATCATCAAAAAATGTAGGTAAAAATCATATTGGTTTACTTCAAATTGGTGATGAGTTTTCATTTGCCCTTAGAAGATTTTTTCCTAGTAATGGATTTATAACCATAACCAGCTTTAAACTACTTAATAGTGATAGGCAGAAGCAATTGGATGAGTTGGATTTAAATCATTGGGAAGTTTTTCAAAGTTTCCTTAAGGAAATAATATCAAAACAGGAATTCTCGACTCAGGATAAAGAAAAACTAGAGGAGATACCACATGTAAAGTTTAAAAAAATATATGTTACAGATGAATATAACGATTTATACTCAGAGGTATTATTTAATTTAAGATATAAGGTTGAAGAAATAATAGCATTTCTTACAGCATTAGAAAAGCATAATAATAACCTATATAGTGTAGATCAGAATGCATCTCTCAATAGAGCTGATTTCTTATTGATTGATAGGTCAAAAGAGACAGTTGATTCTTTAATCAATCAAAATATAAATGAAAAAGATTTAATTTGGATATACGCTAATTCATACTTAAGATTGATGATAGAAGTCCAAGTTATTTTGGATTCTATAATATGCCCTGGAGAGGATGAGCTAAAGTTAGATTCTCTTTTCTATGAGTATCGTTTTTATGGTTATATTAACAATTTATTTGTAAATTATTATGGTGTAAAATCAGTATTTGTTAATGCGGCATCAATAAAGACATCTCGTAACATGAGCTTTTTACTTGGTAAAGAATGTGGTGTTACTGAAAAAATGGTTGAGGATAAGATTTATGTTTCTTTCCGTCTAAGAAAATACTTTAAAAAGGGTAATAAGATTGCTATAGAGGATGTACGAAGTCATGGAAGAGAAAGAGTAAAATTGCAAAACTGGAGTGTTATCCATGGGGCAAATGACTTGATAAAATACAATGGAAGAGTTTTTAAAGAAACGCTAGAGGAAATGAGTAAACTTCCAAAATTGAATTTTATTAAGATTGAGCATAAAAGATTTTTATCAGACTTTGTTTGGTGTATGAACAACCTATGTAAAAACAGAAATGATTTATTTTTGTATATAAAAGCTTTACATAATAATAATCCTTATTATTATACATTGAATCAATCTAGTAAAACTTCAATGGAATATACAAATAGCTTAGATATAGATCAGAGCAGGATAATACTGCAACAACTTATTGATAATAAGTACAATCTATATAAAATACTGCAAATCTATATAAATAGTTTTATGCGTTACCATATACCTATTTATATTGTTCTAGAAGAATATTATAAAAGTAACGATAACATGGAGAACAGAAATGTATTCTATATGTCTGGAACAATACAGAAAATATCTCTGACAGGCACTATAACTCAAATTAAAGATAATTGTTTGTTTTTAAATTTAAATCATATTACCTGCAAATGCAATGTATGCGTTAAATTAGATGATACTGATTATTCAATATTAGATTTTAATGAAAATCAGAGAATCTCCATTAGATTGTCTGAACATCATCGTAAAGAACGTACTATTTACACTGAAATATTTGACTAAATGAGATGACAAATTACTTCTAGTAGGACTCAGAGTTGAAATATATGGGTGTAATACAAATAAGATAAAGCCTTTTAAACACTTAGTTTAAGAGGCTTTATCTTATTAATACACTTATAGACAAATCAAGTTTTTTATTGTTTAATAATTATCATAATTTTAAGCATTTTAATTTATTATTTAATGCTAAATTTAACTTAACATAGTATAATGAGAAGAGTGATTTATTTTTACCTATTTAAGGAGGCTTTATATATGAGTAATAATAAGACTATAATTTTAACAGACTCTAGTTGTGATATGAATATTGATTATGTTAAGGAAAATAATATATATGTTTTTCCCCTTACTTTTGATATTGAAGATAAGAATTATGAAGATGATCTTGGACAAACTTTATCATATAAAGAGTTCTATAATAAACTACGAGAAGGATATACATCCACAACATCACAAGTAAACACTTATACTTTTGAATCAGTTTTTAAGAAATTGGCTGGTGAAGGGTATTCAATGATATATCTTGGGTTATCATCTGGTCTAAGCCAAACAGTGAATAATGCAATTATGGTCAAAAGGGAAATATTAGAGGAAAATCCGTCCATAGATTTAACTGTTATAGATACAAAATGCGCATCAGTAGGCCTAGGTGCATTGGTATACTATGCATCTGAAATGCTTAAGTCAGGAAAATCAAAAGATGAAATAGTATATTGGATTAATGAAAATATGTTGAAAGTACAACATTTATTTACAGTTGATAGTCTAGAACACTTAAGACGAGGCGGAAGAGTTTCTGCTACTGCTGCAACTGTAGGAATATTATTAGATATTAAACCATTTTTAATTGTAGATGATGAGGGAAAGTTAGAAGTGCTTAGAAAAATAAGAGGAAGAAAAAAATCTATAAAGTCATTGTTAGATGTATTTAGAGATA
>JAQVYQ010000002.1:46879-49749 GCA_028708575.1 Tissierellia bacterium | reverse complement strand
TTATCCTTTAGTTCAATGTTCAGTGCCCTAGAATAGTGGCGTATAAACACTTTAGTAGAAGCGTAGATATTAAAATATGGTAATGGTTGAAAAGATGACTGGGATGAAACGTTAATAATATGGCTACCCATGTCCATAAAAGGAATACAAATAAGGCACATAGTAACTACTGCACAGATATTTAGATTAATCATGTTTATAGATTCTTCAATACTTATGACATCAAAAGCTCCAAACTTACCAAATCCTGCATTGTTAATAAGAAATTTAATGTTTATATTACTATCCACAATGATTTTTTCAAAATTTCTTATTTGTTCATATTCAGATAAATCTACAGAAAATATGACTAGCTTTTCTCCAAATTCTTTTCTTAAAGCGTTTAGTTTCTCTATATCTCTAGCAATTGTCCAAATTTCATCTATACAGCTATCATCAAGGAGCAATCTAACAAACTCCTTGCCTAATCCACTACTAGCTCCAGTTACAAGAGCAATATTCTTCTTCATATTAAATCCTCCAATTTAAGCATAGTATTACCATTATTTCTTTTATTTAACATTTAAATAGTTATCAATTATAGCCTTATGTTATAATAAAATAAATGTCATAAGAAATAAAAAGGAAATAATAAAGGAGTCAATAAATGATAGAAGAGAATGTTTTAATAAAAGGAAAAGTAAATATTGGGGCTACAGTATCCTATATAGATAAAGATAAAGTTTCCCCTGCTATAATAATTATAACGGGTTCAGGAGAGGCAGATCGTGATGGTAATATTAGTGGCTTAAAAACTGACATTTATAAAGATTTAGCAGAACTTTTTGTAAGTTTTGGATGTGTAGTTATTCGCTATGATAAGCGTGGTGTAAATGAATCAGAAGGAGATTACAGTACAATAGGACCCAGTGATCTTGTGAAGGATGCTAGTTCAGTTCTTATGTATGCGAAGACACTAAAATTTGTAGACAAAACAAAGGTGATTGTTTGCGGACATAGTGAAGGGGCTATGATTGCTACAATTCTTGCAGGAAGTGAAAAAACAGCAGGTCTACTTCTGTTAAGTGGTGCAGGTGTTTGCTTGCATGATGTTCAGTTATACCAAAACCGATTGATAAGTCAAGGAGCTAAGAAAATAAAAGGATTCCGTGGAATAGGACTACGATTTCAAACATCACAAAAAAGAGCTGATGCAAATTTGAAAAGATTGTATGAAAAATGTGCCTCTGCAAAAGGAGATACTATTACTCTGGACAAAACAGATTTGAATGCAAAATGGATTAGGGAACATGGCTTATATTCATCAGATGATTATGTTAATATGCTAATAAAATATAAAAAGCCAGTTCTTGCAATTACCGGAACTGCAGATGTTGTTATGGATTATAAGATTCATGATAATCTAGCAAATGTGCCTAATGTAGAAGTCTATACTCCAATGAGTGTGAACTATATACTAAGGGAAATTGATGATGATAATAATATTTTTAATAGTCTAGCACAGTACTCACGTTTATCAAACCAACCCATTCATGCTGGTACGAAAAATATAATGAAAGAGTGGATAAGTAAGAATTTTATATACTAGGTTTTTACTACACCTTTCTGTAATAATAAGTGCTATTGAGTTTCTCTTATTAGCAAAATAATTATAGCTGGTCTTATACTGCCAATTGGTATAGTCAGCAATTATAGGCATGCCAATATTCTTAACTAAATAAAAATTTTTAAAACCAATCCATTGAGGTTGTTATTATATTGTAAGCTTAAGAGGATATGATTTAAGAAAAAAAGTATGAAAGATATTGACATATACTCATAACAAAAGTATACTATAACAGTAAAGAACATATACCCATAACAATAAAAAAGGAAGTGATATTTATGCCAAGACCGATAAAAATGAGAAAAGTATGCTGTTTACCTGAAAATAGTGAATTTGGCCCTCTTGGATCACCAACAGATCATAAAAACTATGTAAACATGGGAATAGATGAATATGAAACAATAAGACTTATAGATTTAGAAGGTTTTTCTCAAGAAGAATGTGCAGTACAAATGAATATTTCTCGTGCTACTGTACAGAGGATATACATAGAAGCTAGAACAAAATTAGCTGAATCATTAGTATATGGTAAAGTTCTCAAAATTGGTGGTGGCGAATATAGGCTTTGTGATGATACTACAAGTGGTTGTGGTCGTGGTGGTGGTTGTCGCAAACATAAACTAAGAAGACGATTTGAAGGCAATTAGAATTTAGAATATGAACAAAGTTTATTGTAAGGCGGTATAGTTTTGTTAGTAACAGGTTGTAAAATAACAATTTAAATATAAGGAGATAGTATTATGAGTGAAAGTTGTGATCAAATTTGTAGTAGTTGCTCTGAGGAATGTGGAGAAAGAAAAGAACAAAAAACTGATTTATACGAAAAACTTCATGAGAAGAGCAATGTAAAAAAAGTCATTGGTATTTTAAGTGGAAAAGGAGGGGTAGGTAAATCACTGGTTACCTCAATGCTTGCTGTTACCATGAACAGAATGGGTTATCATTCTGCAATTCTTGATGCAGATATTACAGGGCCTTCTATTCCTAAAGCATTTGGAATTAAAGAAAAAGCCAAAGGCAATGATTATGGTATATATCCAGTTAAAACTAAGACTGGTATTGATATTATGTCTATTAATTTACTATTAAATAATGATACTGATCCAGTTGTTTGGCGAGGTCCAATTATTGCTAGTGCAGTTAAACAGTTTTGGACAGATGTCATTTGGGAAGACGTGGATTTTATGTTTATAGATATGCCACCAGGAACTGGAGATGTTCCTCTTACAGTATTTCAATCAATAGCTGTTGATGGTATTATCAT
>JAQVYQ010000002.1:15612-46779 GCA_028708575.1 Tissierellia bacterium | reverse complement strand
CTATTATATTACTTTTTGGGATATTGAAAAATGTTATTTAGATTAAAGCTGTAACAAATTATGGGTAATGATATAATGATAAATAATTAGTAGTAAAATTAAATTTATATATTTTAAATAACTAAGTTGTTTATTAGAAATTTAAATAGGCAACACTAAAATAATAAAATTATAGGATGAGTGAATACATATGAAAATATTTAATGAGTTTTATAATAATAGAAATGAAGAGCAGGCAGAAGCTATGGCTAAATATATGAAGAATCTTTTTCCATTCCTTGGATTAAAGAAGCCACAAAGAGCTTCTATTGCAAAAAGTTTCTTAAAAGAGAGGAAAGAGGATACAGAAGTTGACTGGGAGTTCATTGGTCAATGTTATGAGATGCCTGAAAGAGAATATCAATATTTAGCTATAGATTATATGAACAAAGTAATTGATTTATTCACATCAGACGATATGTTACAAATTGAAGGATTGGTAATTACAAAGTCATGGTGGGATAGTGTAGATGAAATAAGTAAAATAGTAGGACATATTACTATGAAATATCCAGAGGTTAAAGAAGATACTATATCAAAATGGATTAAATCAGATAATATTTGGTTAGTTAGAATATCAATTATTTATCAATTAAAATACAAAGACAATACAGATACTGAATTTTTAAGTAAAGCAATTTTATATAATTCAAAAACTGATGAATTTTTCATAAATAAAGGAATTGGTTGGGCATTAAGAGAATATTCTAAAACAAATAAAAAATGGGTTAGAGATTTTATTAAAAACAATCAGCTATCTAAGTTAAGTATAAGAGAGGGCAGTAAATACATTTAATATTATTCCTCAGCTGAACCATGTTTTTCCGCCTATGTTAATAGTAATCCTTAATATAATTAGGTGCACATTATAAAGGAACTACATATATTATTAACATAGGAATAAAGGAGGCAAAAATAATGGATAATTGGCTATGGTGTTTAAAGACGGATACTCCTCAGGAGGGTTATGAATTAGCAATTTTACTTTCACAAAAAGGTGTACAATATACACAAACATCCGAAGAAATACGTAGAGTTTTAAGACCACAATATGCTCATGATGCAAATAGTCTAATAGCTGTATCACAGGTAATAGCAATAAATTTTCAAACTGTTGCAGCAGCAAATAATTATTGGAATGCTCCAAGCTATTATTAGGTTTGTTCAAGAGTCCTAAAGAGGTGGGTCCCCTTTCCTTTAAGTCACATCATTTAATAAAGCTCACCAAATAAAAAGGCGAGTTTTTATGATAGTTTATGATTAAATTAATGATAAGATAATGATATAGTATAATATGTGAGCTGGCTTTTTTAATAAGGATACTGTAGATATTGTCATTTAAGATTTTATGGGAAAGGGTCTTGTAGTAGGAAGATTTGATGCACTATATACATAATATAAGTAGCTTTTTGATTATGGGATTTAACATGATATCAATTATGGATATTACAATTGGTAAATTTAAGGGCAAGTAATTATATCCTTAGATAACTGTTTCTATAGATAAGCTAGATACTGGAATAGAAAATGATTTGGGAAACTAAAAAGAAGAGTAGAACATTATTTAAATAAATAGGAAGACAGTTTAGCTATATATAAACTATAGAACAATGAGGAATTAACAAAAGGCGATATTGTGTATTTTGAACAAATACTACAACAATATCCATTCAACAATAAGGTGTAGTAGTGAACTTGTTCAAAGACAAGATAGATGAACTAAAAATATCGTCTCTATTATAGATAGGGTTAATGGAAGGTTGAGTGTGATGAAAATGTATTTAGATTCTTATGAAGAAGTTTATAATTTAACTAAGGAGTTAGTAAGGATACCAAGTATTGTGAAAACAAGTGGAGAGGCAGATGTGGCTAAATATATTTATAATTACTATAGCCAACTAGACTATTTTAAGAAGAATAAAGAACAATTGCTTCTTCAGGAGACTATAAACGATGAAATAGAGAGATATAATACAATTTCTCTTATTAAAGGAAAAGGTAAATCAAACAAGGCAGTAATTCTAATGGGCCATATAGATACTGTAGGTATAGATGATTTTATGGATGCAAAGGACAATGCTTTTAATCCTGATATCCTTATAGAAAATCTAAAAGTAATGAATATAAATCAAGAGGTTAAGAATGATATAAAGACAGGCGAGTATATGTTTGGTAGGGGTTCTTTAGATATGAAGTCTGGAGTTGCTGGCCATATGTATTTAATGAAGTATTATGCTGAACATATAGATGAACTTGATGGGAATATAATTTCTATTTCAGAATGCGATGAAGAAGACAATTCCCACGGGGTTATCTCAGCACTAAAGATTTTAAGGGATTGGAAAGAAAAGTATAATCTAGAATACATAGCAGCGATCAATGCAGATTACTCAACTCCATATCATGAAAAAGATGAGAATAGATATGTATATTTGGGTACAATAGGTAAGCTTCTTCCATCTATATATGTAACAGGAAAGGAAACTCATGTTGGTCAAGCCTATGGCGGATTTAATCCTAACACACTAATAGCAGAAATAAACAGTAATATTGAGTTAAATCCTGACTTATGTGATATAGCCTATGGAGAAGCAACAGTGCCACCTACAAGTCTTAAACAAACTGACACAAAAGTAGGATATACAGTTCAGACTCCACTGGCTGCATATAGTTATTATAATTTCTTTACTTATAGCATGAGCCCAAAAGAAGTTATGTACATGATAAAAGATAAGGTTCAATTATCATATGATAATACAATTCATAAATTAAATGATTCATATAAAGAGTATTGCAGATTGAGAAATATTGAATACACAAGACTTCCATGGCAAAGCAGAGTATATACATGGGATGAGTTTTACAATGAATTGTCTACTATTCATGGGGAGAGATTTAATATTTCTATAAATAACTTTGCCAGTGAATTAAATAAAGAGAATCCTTCAATGGATTTAAGAGATTTTTCAGTGGCAGTTATTGAGGAAGCTTTAAAATGGTCACTAGATAAAAGTCCACTAGCGATTATTTACTATTCTTCTACATTTTCAGAAAAGATAGTAGTATCTGGTAAGAATGATAAAGAAGACAATCTAATAAAAGCAGTAGATGAAGCTATTGAGTATATACAAAACTATTCAGATAAACCAATTGTAAAGAAGATGTTTTATCCTTATATTTCTGATTCGAGTTTTATGTCTATGTCAGATGATTTAGATGATATAAAATTCTTAGGAAAAAATATGCCTAGCTGGGGATCAAAATACATTCATCCAGAAGAGGATATTATGGAAATAAATGTTCCGGTAGTTAATATAGGAACATTTGGAAAGGATGGGCATAAGTTAACAGAAAGAGTTCATAAAAGATATACATTTGAAAATCTACCTAATATAGCATTTAGAGTTATTAATAATTTATTAGCTAATAACTAAAAAAAACCTGATTTCATTATCAGGTTTTTTTTAGTATATATTACATTCTAGCCAATAATATAAAGTTAAGTATAAATAATACAGCTGAAACATATAAAATTGGATGAACTTCCTCTGCTTCTTTCTTGCACACTTTTACTAATATATAGAATATAAATCCTGTTGCAATACCGTAGGAAATATTATAAGAAAATGTCATAAATAATGCTGCAAAGAAAGCTGGTACAGCTTCTTCAAAATCATCCCATTTTATTTCTGTAAATGATGACAACATCATTATACCTACAATAACTAAAGCCGGAGCCGTAGCTTGTGCAGGAACAATACCTGCAATTGGAGCGATTAGTACACACGCTAGAAATAATATAGAAGTAACTAAACTTGTTAATCCTGTACGTCCACCTGCACCAATACCAGCTGCACTTTCTATGAAGGTAGTAGTATTTGATGTACCTAATATTGCACCCATTGATGTAGCGATTGAGTCTGCGAAAAGTGCTCTATCCATCTTTGATTTAAATCCTGGATTTTCATCCATAGCTTTTTCATCTTCTGCAGTAAAGATTCCAGTTTTTCGACCTGTACCTATGAATGTACCTATAGTATCAAATGTATCTGATAAGCTAAAAGAAAATATTGTAATTAATACTAATGGTATTTTTGCTGGATCACTAAATAATGATTGAATACCATCTGGTCCAAAAGCAGCCCCAAATGTAATGCCTAATTCAGCAAATGATTGTTCTATGCCTGATGTTGTACCAATTTGTGATATGTCTACAACACCCATAGGGATCCCTATCAAGGTTGTTCCAACGATACCCAATAGTATTGCACCTTTTACATTTAGAATCAATAGTACAATTGTAAGTATAAATCCAATTATCGCAAGTAAAACTGGAGCGCTATTAAGGCTAACTAGTGCTGGAACTGCACTTGCATCAGCTATAACCGTACCACTTTCTGCGACTATATAGGTACCTGGATCAGAAGTAAAATTTATAAGTCCTGCATTCTTGATTCCAATATAAGCTATATATATACCAATACCTCCACCAATTGCATGTTGTATACTAAGAGGTATAGCTTTGATTATAGCTTTACGAATTTTTGTAACTGTTATAATAATGTTTACAACTCCACAAATAAATACCATTGCTAATGCCTGTTGCCAAGTAAATCCTAAACCAAATACAACAGTATAGGTAAAAAATGCATTTAATCCCATTCCAGGAGCTAGTGCATAAGGAACATTTGCAAATAATGCCATTATGAGAGTGCCTATTGTAGCTGCGAAAATTGTTGCAAGAAATACTCCACCCCAAGGAATTCCAGTTTGCGCCAACATAGCAGGATTAACAAAGATTATGTATGACATTGCGAAAAAAGTCGTAGTCCCTGCTAATATCTCAGTTGACACATTTGTGCCGTTTTCTTTAAGCTTAAAAAATTCTTCCATATTAAATCTCCCTTCTTCATTTATTATTGACAGAAATAAGTTTATCACAGACATAGCTTTCATTCAAGTAAAAGAAAATTAAGCATTTACAATTAATTTAAAAACAATATGCATAATACAAATTCAAATATGGTATTAATAGAATAGGTACGCAAATATTTTGCTCAGTTTTTGCAATAATATTGATAATATTGTAGTTTTAATTTCAAATTGATGATATTATCTTATTAGGAAAATGCTTGCAGTATAAAGGAGGCCCCCTATGATAGATGAAGTTAAAAAAGAAAAACTAAAAAGAACAGGAATTTATTTTGTAGTTTTTACAATTCTATTTATTATATTTTCAAAAACACTTCAGTACACAATACCTTTTGTTATTGGGATTATACTTGCATCATCTACAAAAAATGCAAATATATATTTGCAAAAGAAGCTCAAAATCTCTTCAGGAATAGCAGCTCTTATTACCACTACAGTCATTTATGCAATACTTGGTGTTATTATAACCATGTTAGTTTACTTAGCTACATCTGAAATCATTAGATTAATATCTAAAGTACCAAGTATGGAAAAATTATCAGGGTATATACAAATATTAATTTTCAAATCAGGAGAAATATTGGGTCAAATTGAACCTCAAGTGGTAGCTAAGATATATGAGTATCTACAAGCTTTATTAGCTAGTGCATTAAATTTTGTAATTGGAGTATTAAACAGAGTATTGTCTATTATCTTTAGTTTACCATCTATGTTTATGGTTGCAATAATATCATTTTTAGCTACATATTTTTTCTCCAAGGACTATGTTTCTTTTGGAAATAAATTCTTTTCAATATTCTCATCAGAAGGACAAACTAGAATGAGAGATATTATTAAGTCTGCAATAGCCATGACAATTGGATATATAAAAGCTTATGCCTTAGTTGTATTAATTACATTTATACAAACATTTATTGGATTTTCAATTCTAAAGCTTGAATATGCATTTATACTGGCTGCAACTTGTGCTATATTGGATATATTGCCTATTATTGGGACAATAATTTTATATGTGCCACTAATCATATATAAGATATCTATGGGAGAAATAGTAACAGCAATTGGTTTAATTATCGTTTATTTAATAGTTACAGTTATTAGGCAGGTAATTGAGCCAAAAATAGTTTCACATCAATTGGATATGCATCCTGTCCTTACATTAGCAGCTATATTTATTGGAGTAAAGGTTAATGGACTTGCTGGAATGATTTATTTTATTGCATTATTAGTTGGTTTTAAAGTATTAGAAAAAGTAAAAGTAATTTAAGGATAGGTGATATATTGAGAACAAAGGCAGCATTTTTTGACATAGATGGGACTATTTTTAGAAATTCTTTGATGATTGAACATTTTCTGAAATTAATTAAATTTGAGGTTATTGACCCTGCCATTTGGTATACAAAAGTTCAGAAGGTATATTTGGAATGGGAAAAAAGATATGGCGATTTTGAAGAGTATCTTGAGATTTTGGCAGGAGTCTATATAGAGGAACTAAAAGGCATAGATAAAGCAGATATTGACTATATAGCAGAACATGTAATGAAGATAAATGGAGATATGATATATAAATTTTCTAGAAAGCAGCTAAATTGGCATAAGGAAAATGATTATAAGATATTCTTTATTTCAGGAAGTCCTGATTTTCTCGTGTCTAAAATGGCAGAGAAATATGGAGCTACGGAGTATAGAGGGACAATTTATGAAGTAGATGAAAATAATAAATTCACTGGCAATATCGTTAGAATGTGGGACTCTAAAAGCAAATTAGAAGCTATCAAAGAAATTATAGATAAATATGATGTAGATCTGGAAAACAGCTATGCATATGGAGACACAACAGGAGATTTTTCAATGCTTAAGATGGTAGGTAGCCCAGTAGCAATAAATCCAAATAAAGAACTCTTAAATGAAATTAGGGAAGATGATGTATTAAGACATAAGGCAACTATTATAGTTGAAAGAAAAAATGTCATCTATAAGTTAGATCCTTTAGTTGAACTATTGTAATTCTTTCGTAAATTATTGTTGTTTATTGTACTGTATAATATAGATACTAATAGGTATAGTAATTTTCAAAATGGCAATAATTAAACCTTAAGAGGTGATATCAATGAAAAAGGCAGTTATATTTAGTTTAATTCTAGCAATTATTTTAGTTGGATGCAATCCTACAAATGGCATAAAAAATGATGTGGCCAAGGATGCGTCTAGTTCATTAGATGAAAGTCTTAATGGTATAGCAGAATATTTCCCTTTTTTGGAAAACACGATAATTGAATACCAAGGAATTGGCAATGAATTTGCAGAGCAAAAAGTCTTTTATGAGTTTATTGAGGATAATAAAGCTCAAATGAAGGTATTAAATCCTGGTACAAAGATGATTAAGGTTTATGAATTGAAAAATGGTGCATTAACTGAAGTTTATATGGAAGGCGAATTTTATCATATTGAAAATATGTTAAATGAAAATAGCAATAAGCAAGATATAATTTTAAAACTTCCTCTAGAAATAGGTAACTCATGGAAAACTCATGATGGATATGAAAGAGAAATAACAGGAATAGACGAAAACATTGAAACTCCGTATAAAGTATTTAATGCATTAGAAGTAACAACTACCTTTGATGAAGGCAGATACCAAAAAGAATATTATGCTAAGGGACTTGGGCTAGTAGCTAGAATATATACAAATAATGGTGAAGAAATAAAGACACTTGTAAGTAATGTTAGTAAGTCAGATGTTTCCCAAGATATAGAGATGTTTTATCCATTAAACAATGGTGATGGTCTAGCCTATGTAAAGGATGAATTCTTATTTAAAACAAATGATAATGTAGAAAAATTAATAGAAAACAAAATGAAGAACCCTAAAGATGAAAGACTAAATCCATTATTACCTGAAAATGTATCAATAAATCGTATTAATCTTGACAGAGGTGAATGGGTTGTTAAAGTTGATATAACTGATAATTTGATTGAAGAATTAAATGTAGGGTCCTCACAAGAATATAAAGTCATACAAAGCATAGTTAATACATTAGGAAGGTACTATGATATAGATAAAGTTTATGTTTCTTTATCTGATAGACCATATGAATCTGGTCATCTTCAGTTAGCGGAAGGTGAAACATTTAAAGTAACCACGGAAGATATAGAAGAACTAGAATAAAAAAATCAATCGTTGGGAGGATTCCCAATGATTGATTTTTTTGATTCGATTTATTGATGCTATTGTTCTTGCTGATTTTTTTGGTTTCTTTGTTGTTGTTCTTGTTGTTGTTGTTGTCTTTGCTGTTCTTGTTGCTCTTGTTGCTCTTGTTGTTGCTTACTATTTTTTTGTCTGTTATTATTTTGGTTGTTATTTTTGTTTTTTGCCATGTTCGAACCAATCCTCCTATATTTTTACTACTGCAATAAATATTATTTCAAATTATGAAATATTTATGCATAAAATAGGAATTTAAATCTGTTGCTGTAGTTCATGTAAGAATCTTGATGGCTCAAATGTTTGATCTCCAATCTGCTTTGTAGTAATTAGTGTTAGATGCTTCTTTGCTCTTGTCATACCAACATAAAACAATCTTCGTTCTTCCTCTAGTGGTTCAAAATCATTTTTGTCTAAAGCTTCAAGGCTAGATATACTTGGGAAATCTCCTTCTACTAAATCAATCATATATACATTGTCAAACTCTAAGCCTTTTGCAGAATGAATAGTAGAAAAGGTTATAGTGTCCTTATTGTTTCTAGAATTAACACTTAAGTATTGTAATTGCTTTAATCTACCTATAAACTCAGATAAATCATTTGTATATTTAGCTATAGATTTTAAATAAAATAGGATATTCAACAAAGTATCATAAGTATATCCAAATTTCATTGAGTTTTCTTTTAAATAATTTCCATATTCAAGATCTTTTTCAATATAAAGAATTTGATTATATGGTTTTAATTTTGATAATTTCTTAAAGTCTAATTTCAATTGCCTAAGAGTTTTTTTATAGTATTCACTTAATCCAGGATATTCCATTATTCTATCAAATACAGAACTTGAATAATTCAAAGTACTTGCATAATTGATATATTTCTTGGATATATATCCCTTTACCTTATAGTATACTTTTTCATAGATATCCATATTTGAAGTATCATATGAAAACTTCATTAAGTTGATAATATCTTGTAACACCCAGTGGCTAAAAAATCTAAGCTTAGAATCCCTAGTATAGAATTCTATATTGTTTCTTTCAAAGGCTTCGATTAAGCCTATAGCAGATAGATTGTTTCTATACAGGATACATGAATTAGCTAAATCATGTTTTTTCAAATCTTCTAAAATAAATTTATACTGGTCCTTCATAGATTTAACTCTTACAATATCTATAGGTTCTAAAAAATCATTATTTGTGATGATTTCCTTATTATATCTTAATTTATTTGTTTTTATAAAATTATTACAAATTGAAACTATATTTTTTGTTGATCGATAATTGTGTTCCATATAATAGAGTTTTCCATTTTTATATTCTTTTGTAAAGTTTAATAGGCCTTTTGGGTAAGCTCCCCTAAATCCATATATAGATTGATCATCATCAGCTACAATAAAAATATTATTCTTAGGACTAGCAAGCATATTTATTATTGCTAATTGTATTTTTGAAGTGTCTTGCCCCTCATCAAGTTGATAGTAATCAAATTTATTTCTATACTTATGCAGCATATATTTGTTTCCAGTCAATACATCCAAAGAAATAGTCAACATATCATCAAAATCCAATAAGTTATTCTTCCTTTTAAAGAACTCATATTTCTTGTATATATCCATAAAGTTTGAAATATCTACCTTATTATATTTAACATATTCATCAGGGGTAATCATCATATTTTTAATATAACCTATAGCATTTAACAATGAATCAAGCTTTTCTTCTGTAATATATTCATTATTAGCTTCTGAATAAATTTGTTTTAGTAGATTGTATTTGTTTAGTTTATTTTTAGTATCTTCAATTAGGGTATATTGAATTTTGTTAAGAAAGGAATACTCTTTAATCAAACTATAACAAAACGCATGTATAGTTGAAAATTTAACTAGTGAATCTGAATGATCAGGAAATGTATTAGTAAATCTATTTTTCATATCAATAGCTGAAGCCTTACTAAATGTTATGGACAAAATTCTTTCTGGATAGACTCCATGATTTTCTATTAAATTATTTGTTCTATGTATAAGAACCGTTGTTTTTCCAGCTCCTGGTACAGCTAGGACTAGAGCTGGTCCATTAATATGATTTATAGCTTTTTCTTGTTCATCACTTAGCCTCAAAATGCTAACCTCCAATACTTTTCTATCTTTATTCTATCATAAATATGAAAACAACAAAATGTAGAAATAGGCTTATTAATGTAATATAATTATGATATAGTGTAAATATAATTAGAGGGTAACTAATAGAGAGGTGCAAACATGAAAAAACAATTAAAAATGTTTGATGATTATTTTATTAATTTGATAAATTCTAGAATGAAAAACAAATATTTAGATATTTTTATGTATAGAGTAACAGATTTGGGCGGAGCAATATTTATAACTATGTTTACTTTGGGCTTAGTTATATTTGGTAGTCATGAGAATAAATTAATAGGTGTTGAAGCTTTGTTATCCTTAGCAATTAGCCAAATTATAGTGCATAGCTTAAAAAGGATAATGAGTAGAGAAAGACCTTACAAGATTATTGAGCATTTAAATACTTTTGGGATTGATTTATCAGATTATTCATTTCCATCAGGGCATACTACTGCTAGTTTTTCCCTGGCAACTACTTTAGCTTTAAATCTACCAAAGTTTACATTAATAGTTATCTTATTAGCATCATTGATCGCTATATCCAGGATATATTTGGGAGTTCACTATCCAACAGATGTTGCAGCTGGCCTAATTCTTGGAATTAGCTGCCCAATAATCGTTCATTTGTATTTAGCAAATTTCATCGAAAAACTTGGTGTCTTTATTGGTATAAGTTAGAAGTAAATGGTATAATGACTACAAGAGACTATTATTGGAGGGATAAAATGCGAATAAATAATTTTTTAGTTGACAGAAGATCTATGAGGGATTATAGGATTAAAGGTCTTGATCCAGAAGTTTTAGACAATATACGGAAATTACTGAAAGAGCTTGAAAATGAGTTTAAAGATGGAACATTTGAGTTTAGATTATATGAAAATGGGCAGCTAATATTTAATGGTCTAGAAGGTATAGCTGGGTATTCTGGAGTAATGATTGAAAGCCCACATTATATAGCTCTAGATTTAAAGAAAAATGATGACAGGACTAATATTTACAGTGCATATTATATGGAAAAACTAGTTACAAAATTAATAGAATTAGATTTAGCTACCTGTTGGATAACTGTTAATGATGTTGATGTGAATTTGAAAAAAGAACTATTTGGTGAATCAACAAATCAAATTAATTTTATATTAGCATTTGGTTATCCAAAGAGAAATAATCCGTTCTCAAAGACACCTTTTAGTGAAAGAATCGGCGTAGAAGAAATGGTATATTATAAAGAAATAGGACAGCATATTACATTGGAGTACCTTGAGCAAATAGGACTTGCAGATACATTCTATTATCTGAGATTTGCCCCTTCTATTAAGAATTTACAACCTTGGAGATTTATCGTAACAGATGATAAAGTACATCTTTTGATTAAATGTGATGAAGGCAATAATCCATCATTAGTAGATGCAGGAATTGCAATGTATTATTTTGAAGAATTACAAGCACTACAAGGGACTAAGAATAATTGGTCATTGTTAGAGGGCGACTTTACTGAAGGCGGTATTAAGTACAAATATATAGCAGAATATCAATTATAATTATTTGAAATTACATTAGATATATGTTATGTTCCCCTTAAGGTATCAGGATAAAAATTCTGATTCTTTAGGGGAATTTTTTTTAATTTTTTCCATTGAATGATTTTTTGTGATAAAGTATTATAATAGGTTAAGAGGTGTTTTATGAAGATTGATAAAAGAAACAATTATATATTATTAGCCGAAAACTTTTATATGAATGAAAACAAGGAAAAGGCAATTAGATTTTATAATAAAGCTTTATTTTATGATGGACCTGAAGAGGAGAACATAGTCATAATGTCTAATATAGCCGTGATATATGGAGAATTAGAAAAATACGAAGAATCCTTAGGAATGTATAATAAAATAATAGAATATGATTCAAAGAATTATGAAATCTATTATAATATGGCTCTAATTGAAGAACAACGTTCAAATGATGAAGCAGCTCTTTCTTTATATAATAAAGTTGTAGAAATAAATCCTACTTTTAGCAAAGCATATTATAATATAGCAACTATATATGATAATCAAGGAGATAGAGAGAAAGCAATAGAATATTATTATAGAGTAATAGTATATGATCCAAAAGATTATATAACATATAACAATATTGGATCTATTTATGAAGAAATGGGAGAATACGATTTAGCTTTTTCTATGATAAAAAAAAGCATTGCAATCAATTCTGAATTTTACATGTCTCTTTTTAATATGGGTGTAGTTTACAAAGAATTAGGCAATCATGAAGAATCCATAGTTTTTTATAATAAAGCCAAAGGATACAATCCTAAGTATCATTATATTTATCTAAATATGTCTGCTATTTATATTGAGGATAAAGAGTATTTTAAATCTATAGAAATATTAACTGAAGGAATAAAAAATAGTCCAGAAGCACATGATTTGTATTATAATAGAGCTTGTTCATATGCAATATTAGAAAATAAAGAGCTGGCAATAAAAGATATCAGAAAAGCTTTAATATTAAATCCAAGTCTTATAAAATGGGTTATTAAGGATAAAGATTTTCATAATTTACATAATAATGAAGAGTTTAATAGTATATTAGATCAGTATAGTTAATTTACTTGGAAGGAATGATATATAATATGATAATAATAAAAACTAGTGAAGAAATAGGAATGATGAAAAAAGCTGGAGAAATTTTAGCAGATGTTCATAGGGAAATTAAAAAGATGATTAAACCAGGGATAACAACTATGGAAATAGATAGATTCGTAGAAGATTATCTAGCAGAAAGAGGAGCAATAGCTGAACAAAAAGGCTATCAAGGTTATAAATATGCAACTTGTGCATCTGTAAATGATGAGATATGCCATGGTTTTCCTAATGAAGAAGTACTAAAGGATGGAGATATAGTAGCAATAGATATGGTTGTAAATTTAGATGGCTGGTTAGCTGATTCTGCTTGGTCTTATGGGGTAGGAAATATTTCTGATGAAGTTAAGAAACTTATGGATGTTACTAGGAAATCCTTGTATTTAGGGATTGAGCAAGCTGTAGTAGGTAATAGAATAGGTGACATCTCCCATGTAGTTCAATCATATGTAGAATCCAATGGCTTTTCTGTTGTTAGAGATTTTGTAGGTCATGGCATAGGAAAATCAATGCATGAAGACCCTCAAGTGCCTCATTATGGTAGTCCAGGCAGGGGAATTCGACTATCTGAGGGAATGGTATTAACTATAGAACCTATGGTTAATATTGGTACCTATAAACTAAAGATAGATGACAATGAATGGACTGCTAGAACATTAGATGGTAAATTATCTGCACAATATGAACATACAATTGCAATTACAAGTGATGGTCCGGTAATAATTACAGATCAGGGCGAAGATAGATAATAGTTGACAGCATGTTATACTGAGGCGTTGGCTGAAGAATCTTGAGTTTTCAACTATGAACAAAAAGTGTAAGATTGTAGGGAGACCTTTGATTACAAGTGTCACAGGGGTTACATTTTTATGAAAGGAGCTAATAATGGCTAAAAAATATACCAAAAAAGAAGAAGTATTAAATGGGGTAACCCATGGAATTGGAGTTGTATTTGGCATAGTTGCGCTGACACTTTTGCTCTATTATGCAATAAAAGCAAGAAATGTTTCTTCTATTGTAGGATTCAGTATTTATGGAGTCTGTATTATAATGATGTTCTTATCATCAACTTTATACCATAGTTTTACTATTGATAAAGTTAAGCAAATCTTAAGGGTGTTTGATCATTCGTCAATATTTTTATTTATTGCTGGTACTTATACTCCTATAGTATTGTTAACTTTGGAAGGTAGACTAAGAATTGTTATGCTAGTAGCAATATGGGCAATAGCCATATTTGGAATAGCATTTAAAATTCTCACTTATGGGAGATACGAAAAATACAAAGTTTTTTCATTACTTTTATATATAGGTATGGGATGGCTTGCAGTATTCCCAGTTAAATATATAATCAATGCAACGGGAATTCATTTTTTCTATTGGATATTGTTGGGTGGACTCTTGTATACTATTGGCACTATTTTTTATGCAAATAAGAGGATTCCTTATAATCATGCAATTTGGCATTTGTTTGTTTTGGCAGCTTCTGTATCTCAATTCCTAGGAATTTTCTTTTATCTTGCTTAATACAAAAGAATAAATAAAAATTTGGAGGTTAATATGGCTTTAGAACAATTAAATTTACCAGAAAAGGGAGAAGAAGTAGGAATAATCAGCACTAATTATGGTGATATCAAAATAAGGTTTTTTCCTGAAATAGCTCCTAAAGCTGTTGAGAATTTTAAGGCTCACGCAAGAGAAGGGTATTATGATAATATTACTTTTCATAGAGTAATGAATGAATTTATGATACAAGGTGGAGATCCTCAAGGTACTGGTAGAGGTGGAGAAAGTATTTGGAGAAAGTCATTTGAGGATGAATTTGATACTAATTTCAGGAATATTAGAGGAGCTTTATCTATGGCTAATGCAGGCCCTGGGACTAATGGTAGTCAATTCTTTATAGTTCAAAAAACTGATACTGAAAAAGAACTTATAGGTCAGATGAGACAATTAGGTGAAGAAAAAGGTTACCCAAATGATGTTGTTGATGCATATGAGGAGTTTGGTGGCACATGTTGGTTAGATTTCAAACATACTGTCTTTGGTCATGTGTATGAGGGCATGGACATAGTTGATAAGATTGCAGCAGTAAAAGTAGATCGGAACAGCAAACCTATTGAACCAGTGAAAATGGATAGTGTAAAAATAGTAGAATTTGAATAGGATATAGTTGTTATATAAAATAGGCCACTGGAAGTGGCCTATTATCATTTAGTTCTATCTTTGCCACTTTGTAAGTTTTTCTTCTATTAATGCTACTATTCTGTACATAATGGCTGATAAGACAGCCAAAACTGCTACATTCATCATAACTAAATCCATCTTAAATACTTGTGTGCCATATACGATTAGGTATCCAAGCCCTGCTTTAGAAACAAGTAATTCACCAACTATAACTCCAACCCAAGAGAGACCTATATTGACTTTTAAAGTACTCATTAAGTCAGGTATTGAATAAGGAATTACGACCTTTGATAATATTTGAAACTTGGTAGCCCCAAAAGTGTTTAACAGTTTTATTTTATCTTTATCTACTGATTGATAACTAATAAACATATTTAAAATCGTAACAACCAATGAAATAGATATTGCTGTTGCGATTATACCTTTATATCCAGCACCAAATAATATAATAAATATTGGTGCTAAAGCAGTCTTTGGAAGAGAATTTAATACTACCATATAAGGGTCTAGTACTTTTGCCCAAAATTCTGACCACCACAAAAGTATTGCAATAATAACACCCATAAATGTACCAATGACAAATCCTATTACTGTCTCAGCCAGTGAAACTCCTACATGATAAAAAAGTTGTCCGTCTACTACATAATTAATAAACAAATTCCATATTTCCGAAGGGTAACTTGTTAGAAAAGTATCTATCCAAGCTAGTTGAGCTGCGATTTCCCATATTCCTAATAATAATATTAAAAGCCCAACTTGAGTTATGGAGATTACTTTGTTTTCTCGTTGAATTCTAGCAATATAATTATTATGCTCCTTAGAAAAATTATCTGACATGTATATCAAGCTCCTTCCATATTTTATTGAAATAATGCCTAAATTCTGGAGCTTCCCTTAATTTAATAGGGGTTGGTTCATCTTCACAAGATAATTCTATATCTATAATATCCTTAATAGTACCAGGCCTATTGCTCATTATTGCTATACTGTCACAAAGGCTAATGGCTTCTGCTATATCATGTGTAACAAGGATAGCAGTCTTTTTATTTTGCCTTAATATAATCCCAACCTCGTCTGATATAGCAAGTCTAGTTTGATAATCTAGGGCTGAAAATGGCTCGTCAAGTAAAAGCAAATCAGGATTTAGTATCATAGTTCTAGCCAATGCTGCTCTTTGCCTCATCCCTCCAGAAAGCTGATAAGGATATGAATATAAAAAATCTCCTAAACCATAGTTGTTTAGTAATTCTTTTGCATCTTCTAAAGTATTTTTATTGAGTTTGTCTTGTATTTCCAATCCCAAAACTACATTATCTAAGATGTTTCTCCATTCAAATAGCTGATCTCTTTGGAACATATAACCTATGTTTTTAAGAGGAACTTCTACTAGTTGACCTTTTACTTCCACCATTCCGCTAGAAGGGCTTATTAGACCTGCAATTATAGATAATAGAGTTGATTTCCCACAACCACTAGGGCCAACAATTCCCATTATTTCACCGTCATATATACTTAAGTTAATGTCCTTGATAGCATGAGTTTCTTCATTTAAAGTATGGTATATCATGTTTATACTATTCAAAGAAACAATGCGGCTTTTGTCCATACGATCACTCCTATAATGAAATTCATAATCCATTTTATTCAAATATCATATTTTTGGTGAATATATAGAAGATTTAATACAAATTCCAAACAAAAACTACATAAAAGTGATATAATATACAAGTTAATAAAAGGAGGTCGTCAAACTTGCATCAGTATAAAGGAAAATTAATTATTCATACAGGATCAATGTTTTCTGGAAAAACATCTAGTCTTGAGAAAGACGTAAAAAGATTTAGAATAGCAGGATATAAAACATTAGCATTTAAGCCTACATTAGATACTAGATATGGTACTTCTGATATAGTTTCTCATGATGAAACTTCATTAGAAGCTATTTTAGTAGAAGATATTGATAATATTTTAGAAATATGTAGGGACAATAATCCTGATGTTGTAGCCATAGATGAAGTTCAGTTTTTAGGGGGCCATATTGAAAAAATCATAAAGAGTATTAAGGGAATGCTAGAGAATGAAATAACTATCATATTAGCTGGCCTTGACATGGATTTCAGTGGAACACCATTTGAAGTATTAAAAGAGTTGATGCCTCTATCGGATTACTTAACTAAACACCATGCAGTTTGTGTTAAATGTGGTACAGATGCTTGGGTTAGTCATAGAAAGACTAAGAATACTGAAAGAGTAGTAATAGGTGCAACAAACGAATATGAACCATTATGCAGAAAATGCTTTTTGAGAGAAAAGAGATTAGAAGATGCTATAGTAAATAAAAATCAGGTTTCATTTGGAGATTTAAAATAAACAGGTTGTCCCATTTTGGGACAACCTGTAGTTTTTATAGTACTCTTCTTCCATATGAAAAATGATTTAAATAATAATTTGAATTAATATCTGATATTATTACTCCGCCAGATCCAACTGAACTAGCGTGAATGAATTGGCCTTCTCCTATGTAAATACCAGCATGACTTGGTCCAGCTTTGTATGTATTACTGAATATTATTAAATCTCCAGGCTGCAAGTCAGATTTAGCAACCTTTGTACCTGCTGTAGCTTGTCCAGTTGTAGCTCTAGGTATGCTGATGCCGTTTTGTTTATAAACATAAGATGTAAAGCCAGAGCAGTCAAATCCTTTTGGCGAAGTTCCGCCAAAAGTATAACGAACTCCTAAATACTTCTTACCAGTTGAAATTATATCTGCAACTAAACCTCCAATGTCAGAACCTCTTGACACTTCTGGTAGAGCAATACCTCTTCCAGTTAGAACTTGGTTAATTGCTTCAATACTTCTTAGTCCAGCTAAGCCATCAGGTGCTAGTTCATTATCTTCTTGAAATGACATTAAGGCTGTTTTTGTTTGTTCTCCAAAATAATCAGTACATTCATCAATATCTAAATAACCAATTGCTTTTAATGCTTCTTGAAGTCTTTCTACATCTTGGCCTGAATCTTTTAAGTTAAGTGCTCTATTAAATGTTAATTTACTAGCCTTATTAACATTTGGAGCTAATGCAACTACTTGTTCTCCAGCAGTTCCGTTTTTTACATTTTGTAATGTTTCATAAGTAGCTAAATCAAACGTACCATTTATCTCCAAATTGTTTGAAATTTGAAATGATCTTACAGACTGAGCTGTATATTCATCATAATATGCAGTTGCATTTTCTAATTCATATAATCCTAAGATTTTCAACTCTTCTTGTAATACCTTTACATCTGGATGAGTCATTCCTTCATTTAAAACCTGTTCACCTAATAAAGCATGTGCTGGTGAGGCAGTAAATGTCAATACTCCAGATAAGGCTATGGCTAATGTCTTACTAAATAAAGGTTTTCT
This sequence comes from Tissierellia bacterium, assembly GCA_028708575.1. Taxonomy (GTDB): domain Bacteria; phylum Bacillota; class Clostridia; order Tissierellales; family Tissierellaceae; genus UBA3583. Next base: position 28,229 of record JAQVYQ010000002.1, on the reverse strand, counting down.
CTTTTGCAAAAAAACGCCTCCCTCTATTGGATTAACTCTTTCTGCTTACAGTATATAGAATCTAATCCTAAAACACAAGGAGAATTTGTAACTTTTTTGTAACTTTTCATGGTAGTTTATTCCACATATATTTTATGCTTATTTTTCGAAGCTTAATCCTTCTCTATAGAGTCCTACACTAAGAATTATCCCTATACATATTAAATTTGTAAGTTGGAATGTCCCACCGTGACTAAAGAATGGAAGTGGAATACCAGTTATTGGCATTAACCCTATTGTCATTCCCACATTTTCAAATATATGGAACAAGAACATAGCAGCAAAGCCTATACACATTAACGATCCAAATAGGTCTGTACAGTTTTTAGCAATTCTAATTACCCGTCTAATCATGATATAGTATAGTAGAATTAAAGAAGCTCCACCGGCAAATCCAAGTTCTTCGACTAATACAGCAAAAATAAAATCCGTATGTTTTGCAGGAATATAGTTATATTGGTTTTGAGTACCATTAAATAATCCTCTCCCAAATAGTTTTCCACTTCCAACGGCAATTCTTCCTTGTATAGCTTGATAACCTGTACCTGATTTATCACGTTCAGGATCCAAGAAATCAAATATCCGATTCTTTTGGTATTGGTCTAAGCTGATCCAAATCACCGGTAAACTCAATAGTCCAATAGTTAATGCATATCCGATATATTTCCACTTTATACCTGAAACAAAAAGCATAGCAGCAATAAAGAATATAAAAACCATTGCAGTACCTGCGTCAGGTTGCATAAGAATAAGTACAACTGGTAAAAATGCAAATGCTAGAACCTTAAATAATGTAAAAGGTTCATTTAAACTTTCTTTGTTTATATCAATAAATTTGGCTAATGAAATGATTAGACCAATTTTTACAAATTCAGATGGCTGAAATCCAAAACCACCAATGTAGAGCCATGATTTTGCCCCCCATTGGTCATCGCCTGTTCCTGCAACTAATACAGCTACTAATAATAAAATACAAACTATATAAATAGGTATATACATTTTGCCTAAAAATTGGTAGTCAAGAAGTATAAGTATTAAAATTGCAATAAAACCGAGCAATGTTGCCGCAGCTTGGGATTTAAGATATTTGTTTGGATTACTATAACTTAATGATGCAGATTTTAAAATTATTAACCCGAATATACATAGCACGATAATTGTAAAAAGTAGGATAAAATCAAATCTTTTAAAGGCTTTTTTTCTTAAGTTAAACATTAGTTACTTCCTTTACTATTTTATGTTTTACAATATGTACAATTATATCATATAATTTATTCATAAGATATTAAAAAACAATTACGATATAGTATTATATTGTTAGAATAGAGAGTGATTTAAAATGAATATAAAAAATTACATATTGATGAAATCTAAAGAACTAAATATAGACATGATTGGATTTACTGATGCATCTACCTTAGATAATATGCAAGAGTATTTAGAATATAGACAAAATACTAAAAAAGTTACTGAATTTGAAGAAAAAGATATAAAAAAAAGAATAGATCCTAAACTAACTATGCCAAATTGCAAAACAATCATAGTCATAGCCATATCATATAATGTAGATTATAATGAAAAACCTGATTATGAGCTAAAAGGTAGCCTGTCAAAGTCTTCTTGGGGAATAGACTATCATAAAGTCCTAAAGGAAAAATTAAAAGAGCTTGCAGTGGAGATTAGCAAAGTTCAGGAATTTGATTACAAAGAGTTTGTTGACACTGGACCATTAATAGATAGAGAATTAGCTTATAAAGCTGGAATAGGTTACTATGGGAAGAACTGCAATATCATAAACGAAAAATATGGTTCCTTTATTTTTCTTGGTTACTTGTTGACAGATTTAGAAATTGGTGAATTTAGTAATATAGTTGAGAATCAATGCGGAGATTGTCAATTGTGTTTAAGAGCATGCCCTACACAAGCTTTAGCTAGTCCATATACATTGAATCCCAGGATATGTATTTCTTATCTCACTCAAACTAAAGAAGAAGTCGATATAGATTTGAAGAAAAGAATTGGTACAAAAATATATGGTTGTGATACATGTCAACTAGTATGTCCTAAGAACAAAAATGCAAGAAAGTCTAATACTAAAGAATTTATCCCACATATTACTAAGGGAGCAATTGATTTAAAGGAAATGATGGTAATTTCAAATAAGGAGTTTAAAAATAAGTATGGACATATGTCAGGAAGCTGGAGGGGCAAGAAAATATTTAAGAGAAATGCTATTAATGCATTAAAGAACATAGAAAACAAAAATAATGAAGATATAATAAATGAATTGTTGAATAATAAATAAAATTCTAACAATGTTGATAATTATATAAAATACTATGATATAATAGTGGTAAAGAAATCCATATTTCTAGATATGGAAGTATTAATTATGACCAAATCTATCAGGGAGGCGTTTAATTTGTCAAATGTACATGAATTAACTTTTTTAAAAGAAAAGATTCAGGAGTTAAAAGATCAAGGCGTTTATAGGAATCTTCCTGTGTTGGAAACAGCAAGTGAGGCAGAAGTAATTTTAAATGGGAAGAAAGTAATAAACCTATCATCAAATAACTATTTAGGATTTGCTAATCATCCAAGATTGAAAAAAGCATCCATTGAAGCCGTTGAAAAATATGGAGCCGGAGCAGGCGCAGTTAGAACAATAATCGGCAATATGAAAATACATGAAGACTTGGAAACAATATTAGCTAAATTCAAGAGAGAAGAAGCAGCTTTTATGTATCAATCAGGATTTAATTGTAATGCTGGTACGATACAAGCAGTTACTGAAGCTGGAGATATAATTATATCTGATGAACTAAACCACGCTTCAATAATAGATGGGTCAAGACTTTCAAAGGCTGATAGAGGAATCTATAAGCACTCTGATATGGACAGTTTAGAAGAAGTTTTAAAAAAGAACAGAGATAAATATAAGAATATATTAATTATAACAGATGGTGTATTTAGCATGGATGGTGATATTGCAAAATTACCCGAAATAGTTGAGTTAGCTGAAAAGTATGGAGCTATGACATATGTGGATGATGCTCACGGTTCTGGTGTCCTTGGTGAAAGCGGTAGAGGAACTGTTGACCACTTTAAATTACATGGTAGAGTAGATTTCAGTATAGGAACTCTTTCAAAAGCAATTGGTGTTATAGGTGGATATGTAGCTGGTTCTCAAACAATGTATGAATGGTTAAGCCATAGAGCAAGACCTGTATTATTCTCAACTACAATGACACCAGCATCTGCAGGAGCAATAATCGAAGCTATCACTATGCTAATGGAATCAACTGAATATACTGATAGACTATGGGATAATGCAAATTACTTTAAGGAAAAATTAGGAAAACTAGGATTTAATACTGGACACAGTGAAACTCCAATTACTCCTGTAATTATAGGCGATGAAGCAAAAACTATGGAATTTAGTAAGAAACTAATGGATAAGGGCGTATTCGTATCAGGAATAGTATTCCCAACAGTACCAAAAGGAACTGGAAGACTAAGATGTATGGTAACAGCAGCCCATACAAAGGACCAATTAGACGAAGCTGTAAGAATCTTCGAACTAGTAGGTAAAGAAATGGGAATACTATAAAACTTATGCTTAATAAATAATAGGGCAACCTTGGTTGCCCTATTATTTATTGTAGTAAATTTGTAACTACAAATTTACTACATAATGGTTTAAAATAATAATATAAGACGTAATATATTATGAGGTGATAACTTTGATAATTGGTGCTTGTTCTTTGAAATTAAATATATATGAAGCTAACTCTCTTAAAGATAAAAGGCATGTAATTAAAAGTATTATTGGGAAACTACAATCTAGATTTAATATATCCATAGCAGAAACTGGGTTAAATGACAGTTGGAAAACGTCAATTATTGGTTTTGCATGTGTTACAAATGATACACAACATGCCAATCAAATAATATCCAAGGTTCTAAAGTTTATAGATGGTGATAGTAGGGTAGAAATAGTTGACTATAACATAGAAATTTTGTAGGTGATTAAATGACTAAAAAAATGACTAAGAAGAAGGCAAAAGAAGTACTAAATATTTTATTGGATTTATATCCTGATGCAAAGGCAGAATTAAATTTTGAGAATTCATTTGAGCTATTAATAGCTACTATACTATCTGCACAAACTACAGATATACAAGTTAATAAAGTAACAGCCAAACTATTTAGAGATTTCAAAACTCCAGAAGATTTTTTAAAGCTTAGTGCCGAAGAATTAGGAGAAAGAATAAGGACTATTGGGTTTTACAATAATAAAAGTAGGCATATACTCGCTACATGCATATTATTAGTGGAAAAATACGACAGCAAAGTTCCAGAAGATAGAGATGAATTGATGACTCTTCCTGGAGTAGGGAGAAAGACAGCAAATGTGGTTGTAAGCAATGCTTTTGGAACACCGGCAATAGCTGTTGATACCCATGTTTTTAGAGTATCAAATAGAATTGGCCTTGCTAATAGTAAAAATGTAGAGGATACAGAAAAGGATTTAATGAAAATAATTGATAAAAATATGTGGTCTAAAGCTCATCATCTCTTAATTTTTCATGGTAGACGGATGTGTAAATCTAGAAGGCCCATTTGCGAAGAATGTCCCTTAACAGATTATTGTAAATATTTTAAGGAAAATGGAAGTGATAAGAGATGAAAAAGGTTTATCTAATACTCCTATTAGTAATAGTTATTTTAGGTGGCATTTTAGGTGCTGGATTTTATGTGTATAATACTGAAATTAATACTGGCAGTATTTATCGGGGAATAACTATTGATAATTATGATATTGGTGGAATGACAAAAATAGAAGCTCTTAATTTTATTAAGGAAAACAAGCAAAATGATTATCAAGATAAAACTTTTAAATTATCTTATGGTAATAAGAATTATATAGTTACATTAAATGATATAGGTTATTCATATGATTATGAAAGTGCAATTGAAGAAGCTTTTAATATTGCTAGAAAAGGCAATCCAATAGGTAGGTATATAAGTATTAATGAATTAAAAAGCCATAAAAAGGAAATAAGAATAGAACCAGAGTATGATAAAAATCTTTTACTAGAATTAGTTGATAGAATTAAAAAAGATTTCAATCAGCATAGTATTGATGCAACTTTTGATTTTAATAATGGTGATTTTATAGTTACAGAGGAAAACAAGGGTACAATTCTTAAAGAAAGTGAACTAATAAATTTATTAGTTGATAATATGGATAAACTCGAAGATATTAATATTCCTGTAGAAGTAAAAGAACCTGTAATTACAAAAGAACTACTTAATAGGATAAATGGTGTAATAGGTGAGTTTTCTACGTCATTTAAAGGCAGTTCTTATGGAAGAATTCAAAATATAAAAATAGCGGCGCAAAAAGTAAGTGATTTATTAGTACTTCCTGGAGATGAAATCTCTTTTAATGAAACTGTAGGGTCTGTAACAAGTAATACTGGGTTTAAAGAAGCACCAGTTATTTTAAATGGCGAGTTAACACCTGGGATGGGTGGTGGAATATGTCAAACATCAACAACTCTTTATAATGCATTGCTATTAGCAGATGTAAAAATAGTAGAGAGGCATCCTCATTCGATAGCTGCAGTCTATGTTCCAAGAGGAACAGATGGAGCAGTAGCAAGCGGGTATTTGGATTTGAAATTTAAAAACAATTTTGATTTTCCGATTTACATTACATCAAAATCAGTAGGAAATAATATATATTTTTATGTTTATGGCGATACAGCTGCAATAGATTACACAGTGATAATAGAACCTGAATTATTACAAACAATACCTTATAGAGTTCATGAGACATTAGATCCTGATGCAGAACCTGGTAGTAGAGAAATACTCCAGGAAGGAAGAACAGGATATAAAGTTAGAACATATAAATCTATTATAAAGGACGGTAAAGTAGTAGATAGATATCAGATTAACTATGATTATTATAGGGAAAAGGACTTCATATATAAAGTAGGCCCTGAGTTACCAGAAAATAATCAACCTGAAGAGGTAACAGTTCCATTATTAGATGAAATTCAAGAAATAATAGATGAAGAGCCATCAATTGTTGATCCTGTGTATAATGAACCGATGGAAGAAGTAACAGATGAAAATATTGAGGCAATTGATATACCTTGATAAAGGAGGTAAAAATGAGACTGAACTATGTAAAAGTTAATCCTGTTGAAAATATGACAATCTTTGTAATGGATCCAGTGGATTCATCACAGCATAAGATTATTGCTAATAGATTGATGGATTATAATAGCATTAATGGAGAACAAGTAGGCTTTGTAGAAGAACCAAGAACGAAAAAAGGGAAAGCACTTAATACCCTTAGATTAGAAATGATGGGTGGAGAATTTTGTGGAAATACAACAAGATCTTTAGCAGCCCTAATGGTTCATTTAAAAATTGATAGCATACCCAGAAATGGTGATGTGTACAGTGTTATATTAGAAGTATCTGGCAGTGAAGAATTAATAAACTGTCAAGTGAAAACTACTGACAAGGATAATGAATATTATTCTAAAGTGCAGATGCCATTGCCTAACAGAAATTCTAAAACTAATATCCTATTTAATGGTGAATTAATAGATATGACAAGAATCGACTTTCCAGGCATTACTCACTTTATTGTAGAAGATAATGATGTTAATAATAAGGAAGAGTTTTTTGAAACAATTAAGGATAAGATGGATAAAGAGGAATATGACGCCCTTGGAATAATGTTTTATAATTCAAAGAATAGTTTTTTAAGACCATTAGTATATGTAAGAAGAACAGATAGCAAGTTTTGGGAAAGAAGCTGTGCATCTGGTACATCGGCGCTAGGAGTAGCTTTAGCTTTACAAAAGGGTGGCAATATTGAAGAAAGTATAGAACAGCCAGGTGGGAAACTAAATGTAACAGTTTTTATAGAGGCTGGCAAAGTATCTGATTTATACTTAGATGGTGAAGTAGTAATAGTATCTGAAGGAATAGTATTTGTGTAGTAAAGGCGGAACTATTATATTAACATTAGGAATTTACGTGAGTAAATTCCTATTATTTTTTTTATGTTTATGATATATTATATTGCTAGAGGGGTGGAATAATGGATTATAAATTAATAGCTTTAGATATGGATGGGACACTTTTAAATGGAGAATTACAATTATCTAATAGAACTAAAGATGCAATTAATGCTGTTAATAAGAAGGGTGTAAATGTTGTCTTATCAACAGGACGAATGCTTAGTTCAGCACAAGTTTATGCTCGAGAATTAGAACTTGATAATTATATAATAGCATCTAATGGCGCAGTTATTATGGATGATTCTAAAAATATAATTTATAGTAAGAATATAAATTTAGATAAATTAGAAGTAATAATGGATATAGGCAAATTTTATGATGTTTACTATCATTTTTATGATTCTAATACTCTTTATACAGATAATTATGTTAAGGAAATAGTAGATTTTTATAATAATAGAGATTCGAGAATAGATTATAAAGTTATAAGAGATACAAAGGAGATTTATGAAATAGATAATTTAAAGGCTTATAAATTTATATTCATTGACAATGATATTAATAAATTAGATAGAATAAAAGAAGATTTAGTAGAAATACCGGAAATCACCATAACTAAATCTTGGATAAATAATGTTGAAGTAATGGATAAAGATACCTCAAAAGGATTAGGACTAAAATTTTTATGTAATAAACTAAATATAAGCAAGGAAGAAGTTATTGCAGTGGGGGATAATGAAAATGATTTATCTATGATAAAGTATGCTGGACTAGGTGTAGCAATGGGAAATGCAGAAGAAAAAATAAAAAAGCAAGCTGACTTTATTACTACATCAAATAATGAAGACGGTGTAGCTGAGGTTATAGATAAATTTATATTAAAACGGAGATGATATATTATGAGTTTAAATATTGTATTAGTAGAACCAGAAATTCCATACAATACAGGTGCAATAGCAAGGACTTGTGCTTTAACTGAAAGCTCATTGCATCTAGTAAGGCCATTAGGATTTTCCATAGATGACAAGCATTTGAAGAGAGCTGGTCTTGACTATTGGCCTTTAGTTGATATACATATATATAATAGTTTCGAAGAAGTACTAGAAAAAAATCCATTAGGAACTTTTTATTTTGCCACTACAAAGACTAATAAAAATTACAACGAATTTGAGTACAAAGACAATTCATATTTTGTATTTGGAAAAGAAACAAGGGGATTACCTGAAGACTTGCTAGCAAAACATAAGGAAACAACAATTAGAATACCAATGAAAGACATTGGAAGATCTTTAAACCTTGCAAACTCTGCAAATATAATAATATATGAAGCTTTAAGCCAATTAGATTTTCCAAATCTTAAATAAAGATTTGTAAACAAAAATAATTAAGTTAAAATATTAACAAAACTTGTTGAAATATTTTTTCCCATAGGTTATAATTATAATGAAAGTCATATTTATAAAATAATTTAATAAGTTTCTGAATGATAAATGCGGGAGAGACCACAATGTGGCACCGAAGGCGTAAAGTATAGAATGCCATTTCTATATTGATACTCTCAGGTAAAAGGACCGTATTTTGACAGGACTCTGGAAAGTATAAATCACCGAGTGAGCAACCATTATGGGAAACTCTAAGGTCAACAACAGAGTAAATAGGCATGCCTATTTACTCTGTTTTTTTAGCAAAAAAATAATTAATAACACTACATATTATGAGCATAAATTATTTTTATTATTATTAATTAAAATATGAGTAATGGGTATAATACCCATGATAATGCATATTTGATTTAAAACTGGATAGAACCAGTCTTAAATATATATTTTTTAAAAATAAGGGGAGGTGAATGTATGCGTCTAGAATTAGGGAAAGTACTAATTAAAGATGTACAATTTGGTGATACAACAAAGCTTGAAAATGGCGTTCTTACTGTAAACAAAGAAGAGCTAATCGACTTAATATTGGAAGATGAGCATCTTGCTTCAGCAGAACTTGACATAGCTAAACCTGGTGAAAGTGTGAGAATCACACCAGTAAAAGATGTTGTAGAACCAAGAGTGAAGGTTGAAGGTCCAGGAGGGGTATTCCCTGGAATTCTATCAAAGGTAGATGTAGTAGGTTCAGGAAAGACTAATGTACTAAAGGGTTGCACAGTTATGACAACTGGAAAAATAGTTGGTTTCCAAGAAGGAATCGTTGACATGACAGGTCCTGGAGCTGATTACACACCATTCTCTGAGACAATCAATCTAGTATTAAAATGTGAACCACAAGAAGGATTAAAACAACATGAGCATGAAAAAGCTGTAAGATTTGCTGGATTTAAGGCTGCAGCATATATAGCTGAAACTGCTAAGAATCTTGTACCAGATGAAGTAGAAGTATACGAAACAGATACCTTATTAGAAGGAATCAAGAAGTATCCGGAATTACCAAAGGTAGGCTACGTTCAAATGCTTCAAACTCAAGGATTGCTACATGACACATATGTTTATGGAGTTGATGCAAAACAAATCGTTCCAACTATTATGTATCCAACAGAATGCATGGATGGAGCTATAGTTAGTGGAAACTGTGTATCAGCTTGTGATAAAAATACAACTTATCATCATTTAAATAACCCAGTAGTTCATGATCTTTACAAACAACATGGAAAGACATTAAACTTTGTTGGTGTAATCATTACAAACGAAAATGTATATTTAGCAGACAAAGAAAGATCATCAAATATGTCAGCAAAATTAGCTGAATATTTAGGATTAGATGGAGCTGTAGTATCACAAGAAGGATTTGGAAATCCTGATACAGATTTAATCATGAATACAAAGAAACTTGAAGCAAAAGGCATTAAGACAGTAATCATTACTGATGAATATGCAGGACGTGATGGTGCAAGTCAATCATTAGCAGATGCAGACCCTTCTGCAAATGCAGTAGTTACAGGTGGAAATGCTAATGAGGTTATAGTATTACCAAAGATGGACAAGGTAATTGGTTCATTAGATTATGTAGATATAATAGCTGGAGGATTTGATGGAAGTTTAGCAGAAGATGGCACAATTACTGTTGAAATCCAAGCTATTACAGGAGCAACAAATGAAGTTGGATTTAATAAAATGTCCACAAAAGGATTCTAAGAAAGAAATATAAACAATTTTAATAATAAAAAAGGAAAGGAGATATGTTATGTCAATTTTTAATGAAAATTCAAAAGTTATAATAATTGGCGATAGAGACGGCGTTCCAGGTCCAGCAATGGAAGAATGCGTTAAAACAACTCCTGCAGAAATAGTTTTTTCAGCAACTGAATGTTTTGTCTGAACGGCTGCAGGCGCAATGGATTTGGAAAATCAAAAAAGGGTTAAAGAAATGGCTGAGAAATATGGTGCTGAAAACTGCATAGTTTTAATCGGAGGTTCAGAAGCTGAATCTTCAGAGCTAGCAGCTGAAACAGTAACAGCAGGAGACCCTACATTTGCAGGTCCATTAGCAGGAGTTCCGTTGGGACTTAAAGTTTATCACGCAGTAGAACCAGAATTCAAAGAATCAGTAGATGAAGATGTTTATGATGATCAAATTGGTATGATGGAAATGGTTCTTGAAGTAGATGATATAGTAGAAGCAGTAAGTACAATTAGAAACGAACATACACAATTTTAATATGATTTGAGGAATACCTCACAAAATTTCGTCTCAATAATAGAGAGGGGGGAAGTACATGGCTAAAATTAAAGTAGTTCATTATATAAATCAATTCTATGGTGGTATCGGTGGAGAAGAAAAAGCTGACTATAAACCAGAAGTAATAGAAGGAGTTAAGGGCCCAGGTATGGCCTTTAAAGCAGCTTTTAAAGATGAAGCTGAAATAGTTGCAACTATTATATGTGGTGATAGTTACTTCAACGAGAACATGGATGAAGCAAAAGCAGCAATATTTGAAATGATTAAAAAGTATGAACCTGATTTGTTCATAGCTGGTCCGGCTTTTAACGCAGGTAGATATGGAGTAGCTGCAGGAGCTGTAACAGAAATGGTACAAACCGAATTAGGTATACCAGCATTAACAGGTATGTATGAAGAAAACCCTGGTGCTGATATGTATAAAAAGGGCGTATACATGGTTGCTACAAAGAATAGTGCTGTAGGTATGAAAGATGCAGTAGCTAAAATGGCACCACTAGCTTTAAAATTAGCAAGAGGTGAAGAAATTGGTTCACCTGAGGAAGAAGGATATCTAGAAAGAGGTATTAGAAAGAATTACTTCGCAGAAAAAAGAGGTTCTGAAAGAGCAGTTGATATGCTTGTTAAGAAGCTAGCTGGTGAAGAATATAAAACTGAATATTCAATGCCTACATTCGACAGAGTTGAACCAAATCCACCAATTAAGGATATGGCTAATGCTAAAATAGCAATAGTTACTTCTGGTGGTATAGTTCCGAAAGGAAATCCTGATCATATTGAATCATCATCTGCTTCAAAATATGGTAAATATGATATTGAAGGAATAGATAATCTTACAGAAGAAACTCACGAAACTGCACACGGTGGTCATGACCCAGTGTATGCAAATAATGACCCAGATAGAGTAATACCTGTTGACGTTCTTAGAGATATGGAAAAGGAAGGCAAAATAGGCGAACTACACAGATATTATTATTCTACTGTAGGTAATGGTACAGCAGTTGCTAATGCTAAAAAATTCGCTGAAGCAATTAGTGCTGAATTGGTAGCTGACGGAGTAGATGCTGTTATACTAACTTCTACCTGAGGTACTTGTACACGTTGCGGAGCAACAATGGTAAAAGAAATAGAAAGAGCAGGCTTGCCTGTAGTTCATATGTGTACAGTAACACCAATTTCATTAACTGTAGGTGCAAATAGAATAGTTCCAGCTATAGCTATTCCACATCCTCTAGGAAATCCAGCATTGGAGTTTGATGAAGAAAAAGCGCTTAGAAGAAAATTAGTTGAAAAAGCTCTAAGAGCATTACAAACAGAAGTTAGTGAACAGACAGTATTTGAAGACTAATTAAAACTTGCAAAGGAAGGGTGATTTGATTATTAATCACCCTTTTCTTAACAAAAAAATAATGGAGGTGTAATTAATGTCATATGCAGTAATCAAAGGTGCAAGTTATGTTTTAGTACATGCACCAGATATGGTTTTACACAATGGAACAACTCAAACTACTGAAAAAACATTAAATCCAAATTCAGAGTATCTTAAAGATTTACCAAATCATTTAAGAAGTTTTGAGGAAGTAGTAAACTATCTTCCAAATCAAATTTATATTGGAAACAATAAACCAGCTGAACTAAAGGAAATAGCACTACCATGGTATGATAAACCATTAGAAGGTGCTAACATTGAGGGTAGATTTGGCGAAATAATGCCAGAAGATGAATTTATAGGACTTATGAAGATTGCAGACGTGTTTGATTTAGTAGAGTTAAATAAAGAATTTACTGCAACTGTAAAAGAAAAACTTAAGGCACACAAATTAATAAATGATGGATTAATTGCAA
>JAQVYQ010000002.1:11452-15512 GCA_028708575.1 Tissierellia bacterium | reverse complement strand
GATCCACTTGATAGGGCTGGATTAAAAATAACTGATGTAGATAAATTTGCAACTGAAATGCAAAATCCAGATGTAACAAAACCAGCTGGAGCAGGAGATGTTCCATTAGCTAACTACAAGATGATTGCAGCATTAGGAGTAAAGAGAGGCGATATTGAAAAAGCTTCAATGGCAGATTTTATTCAAAATCACGGAATGGAAGGATGGGCTCCAACACAAGGCCACATTCCATCAGGAATACCTTATATAGGATTTGCAAGAGAAGAAATATTAACTGGACAAACTAATAGAGCAATGATAGTTGGAAAAGGAAGTTTATTCTTAGGTAGAATGACTAATCAATTCGACGGTATTTCAATAGTTATAGAAAAGAACCCAGGTAAAGTTGAAGAGAGTAAAGGGGTTTCAGAATCTGAGGTTAGAGGCCTTGTAGCTGAAGCTATGAGAGATTTTGCTTCTCATCTACTAGAAGATTAGAGGTGATATAATGGCGAATAATGATATAAAAAATATGCTGGGTAAAGTGTTTAATGATGTTGCAGATGCTATGGAAACAGGTCAATTCGGTGAAAAAGTAAGGGTTGGCATTACAACATTAGGTAGTGAGCTTGGAATAGAAAATGTAGTGAAAGGTGCTGAATTAGTAGCTGAAAGAGATAAATCCTTAGAGGTTGTACTAATCGGTCATAAAGTTGATTCAAATTTGACACAAGTAGTGGTTGAAGATGAAGATGCGGGATATAAAAAGATGGAAGAAATGCTTGATAGCGGAGAGATTGGGGCTTGTGTTACAATGCATTATAGCTTCCCAATAGGAGTATCTACTGTAGGTAAAGTTGTAACTCCAGCATTAGGAAAAGAAATGTATATAGCGACAACTACAGGAACATCATCTTCTCATAGAGTTGAAGGTATGGTAAAGAATGCTGTTTACGGTATAATTACAGCAAAGACTATGGGCGTTGAGAATCCTACCATAGGAATATTAAATGTAGATGGAGCTAGACAAGTTGAAAGAGCTTTGAAAAACTTAAGTTCAAATAAGTATGATATAAATTTTGCTGAATCAGCTAGAGCTGAAGGTGGAATTGTTATGAGAGGAAACGACCTATTAATGGGTATTCCTGATGTAATGGTAACAGACTCATTAACGGGAAATCTACTAATGAAAATATTCTCATCATATACAACAGGTGGCGGTTTTGAAGCACAAGGATACGGATATGGGCCTGGAATAGGTGAAGATTATAATAGAAATATATTGATAATTTCAAGAGCATCAGGTTCACCAGTAATTGCAAATGCAATTAGCTATGGTGCATCTTTAGTAAAAGGGAAAATAAACGAAGTAGCTAAAAAAGAGTTTGAGAAAATAAATAAAGCTGGGTTTAAAGATATATTAAGTGAATTAACTAAGGAAAAGAAATCAGAAGAAAAAACAGAAGAAGTGGTTGCTCCTGAAAAAGAAATAGTTACAGAACCAATTTTAGGTATAGACATTATAGAACTTGAAGATGCTGTACAAGAACTTTGGAAGGTTAATATCTATGCAGAATCAGGTATGGGATGTACAGGACCTATAATAATGGTTAGCCAAGCAAAACTTGCAGATGCTATAAAAACATTAGTTAAAGCTGGATATGTTGCAGATGAAGGCGAAATTTGCTAAATAAGAGATCTTAATATGTTTGAAATTTAGCTAGTAAAAGGTTATAATAAATTTAGACTATAGTTTAACTATAGTCTAAATAGCCAAAAGATCAATAGGGGGTCATTAAAAATGAAAAGATTTCTAGCATTAACTTTAGCTATTATTATGGTAGCTGTAAGTTTAGTTGGATGTACTTCTCCAGAAAAACCAGCAGAACAAGCACCTGCTACTGAAGGAGAAACACCTGCTACAGGTGATGAAGGTTCTACAGATGGATTTGAAATCGCTCTCATTACAGATAAGGGTAATATCGATGACAAATCATTTAACCAAGGATCTTGGGAAGGCGTAGTAGAATTTGCAGAAGCAGAAGGAATTTCACACCAATATATTAAACCAGAAGAAGCATCAGATGCTGGTTATTTAGCAGCAATTGATTTAGCTGTAGCTGGTGGTGCAAAAGTAGTAGTTACACCAGGATTTTTATTTGAAGTAGCTGTTTATGAAGCACAAACTAAATACCCAGATGTAAAACTTATTTTACTAGATGGTACACCTCATACAGCAGACTATGCTACATTTGAAACTAAGGAAAATGTTGCAAGTATACTATATTCAGAGGAACAATCAGGATATTTAGCAGGTAATGCAGCAGTTAAAGATGGTATGACTAAACTTGGATTCATGGGTGGAATGGCTGTTCCAGCTGTTCAAGCATTTGGATATGGTTACCTACAAGGTGCAGAAGATGCAGCTGAAGAATTAGGTTTAGCAGATGGAAGCGTTGAAGTAACATATCATTACACTGGAAACTTTGAAGAAAATGATACTAATAAAGCTACAGCAAGAACTATGTATCAAGAAGGTACAGAAGTAATATTTGCATGTGGTGGTTCAGTTGGTAAGAGCGTTATGTCAGCAGCTAATGAAGCAGATGCAAAAGTAATAGGTGTTGACGTTGACCAAAGATATGATAGTGAAACTGTTATTACTTCAGCTACAAAAGGACTTGCAGCTTCTGTTATACAAGTTCTTGAATCAATTTATGATACAAATAGTTGGGATACTTTTGGTGGAAAAACTACTTATTTCAACGCAGAAAATGATGGAGTTGGACTTCCAATAGAAGTTATTGGAGATGCAAATGCAGATGCATTTGATAGATTTGAACAATATACAATGGAAGAATATGAAGCAACTTTTGCTCAACTTGTAGATGGTACAATTGAAGTAAAACGTGAAATTGAAGTTGCAGATACTACTGGATTTGCTACAGCAGAAGAACTTACAAATCAATTAGAATTAGCAAAGGTAAAAGCAGCTACTAGATAGTATCTTAAGAATAATTACCTGCAATGTTGGTTTAAACCTTATGCAAGTAAGTGTGATAATGGGGGAACCAAATTCCCCCATTTTTTCATATTAATATACCTTATAATTTTTGATTAAAAAAATATTATGAAAAGAAGATGATAATGTGGACAACTATATAATCGAAATGCTGAATATTACAAAAAAATTCCCAGGCATTATAGCAAACGACAATGTTACTCTTCAATTAAATAAGGGTGAAATACATGCACTACTTGGTGAAAATGGTGCAGGAAAATCCACACTTATGAGTGTTCTTTTCGGACTTTATCAAGCTGAAGAAGGTGAGATTAGGAAAAATGGCCAAAAGGTCAATATAAATAATCCTAACGATGCCAACGCTTTAAGAATTGGAATGGTTCATCAACACTTCAAGCTTGTAGAAAATTTTACCGTCCTTGAAAATATCATTCTAGGTGTAGAACCTAATAATATGGGCTTCTTAAATAAAAATATAGCTAGAGAAAAAGCAACGGAAATTTCAGAAAAATATGGACTTAGTATCAACCCGGATGCACTAATAGAAGATATAACAGTAGGGATGCAACAGAGGGTTGAAATTCTAAAAATGCTCTATAGGGATAATGAAATTTTGATATTTGATGAACCCACTGCAGTATTAACTCCTCAGGAGATTAATGAACTATTGCAAATCATGAGGGATTTTGCAAAAGAAGGAAAGTCAATTTTATTTATTACTCATAAATTAAATGAAATAATGGAAGTAGCAGACAGATGTACTGTTTTAAGGAAAGGTAAATGGGTTGGAACTGTAGACATAGAGAATACAACAAAAGAAGAACTTTCAAAAATGATGGTAGGTAGAGATATAACATTTAAAGTAGATAAAAAACAGATGGAACCTAAAGAAGTTATTCTGTCAGTTAATGATGTGACAGTACCTTCAGTATTACATAAGAATAATGCCGTTAAGAATGTTTCTCTTGATGTTAGGGCTGGAGAAATAGTGTGTCTTGCTGGAATCGATGGAAATGGGCAAACAGAATTTGTTTATGCATTGACTGGACTAGAAAAAAT
>JAQVYQ010000002.1:0-11352 GCA_028708575.1 Tissierellia bacterium | reverse complement strand
GCAAAAAGAGATACAGTAAAGGAGAATGACCATGGAAGGGAATAATAGTTCATCTAAAAATAAAAATAGTATAGTTCAATTTCTAAATAAAATTGGAATTGGTTCATTTATATCTGCACTGATGGCTATAATTCTTGGACTAGTATTCGGATATTTAATAATGCTTTTTGCCATACCTAGTAGTGCCAATGATGGTTTTGGTTACATATTATTTGGAGGCATTGAGCGTATTGGAGATGTTTTCTACTTTGCTACTCCAATAATTATGACAGGTCTTTCAGTGGGATTTGCAATGAAAATGGGCTTGTTTAATATTGGGGCTTCCGGACAATATACAATGGGTATGTTTTTTGCACTTTACGTTGGATTTATGTGGGATTTACCTGATGGTATACATTGGATAGTTGCAGTATTTGCAGGACTGGTAGGTGGAATGATTTGGGGGTTAATACCTGGAATCTTCAAAGCATTCTTGAATGTTAATGAAGTAATCACATCAATTATGTTTAATTATATAGGAATGTATTTAGTGGACATGCTTATACAAAGCAGTGGCGCTATGTATGACCCTATAAGGACAAGAACGAATTATTTGCCTGGAAGTGCGTTAATTCCCCCATTAGGAATCTCTGGCTCTAATGTAAATTTTGGAATACTCATAGCAGGATTAATTGGAATCATCTTATATATTGTTCTTCAAAAAACAACATTTGGATATGAGTTAAAAGCCACTGGGCATAATAAATTTGCCAGTGAGTATGCCGGTATGAAAGGCAAAACAAATATCGTTCTAACAATGGGAATTGCTGGAGCACTTTCTGGACTAGGTGGAGCACTTTCAATATTAGCTCCTTCGGCAATAGCCGGAAGTAGTATGACATATGAACCTATAAATATAATTTCTCAAGCAGGATTTAATGGTATAGCTGTTGCTCTACTAGGTAATTCCCACCCAATAGGGACAATTTTTTCAGCTATATTTATTTCTCATATACAACGTGGTGGTACTTTAGCAAGTTTAGTTGGATATAAACCAGAAATAATAGATGTTGTAGTAGCCGTAATCATTTATTTTTCATCATTTTCTATGATAATGAGTTCATACCTAGGGAAGTTCATAAAAAGGTTGGTTATTCATTCTAATAAAGATGATAAAGATGATAAAGATGATAAAGAAAAAAACAATTTAGAGGAGGCGTAAATATGGATACAGTATATTATTTAATTCAAAACATGCTTCCTATAGCTATTCCTTTACTACTTGTAGCATTAGGTGGGATGTTTAGCGAAGTTGGAGGAATAATAAACTTAGCCCTTGAAGGTATTATGTTATTTGGTGCATTCTTTGGTGCATTATTTGTATATTTTATCCAAGATAGTGGAATGAATCCACAAACTATCTTACTTCTCGGAATGGTAGTAGCAGCTGTTGCTGGCATTATCTATTCATTATTGCTATCCTTTGCATCTATTACAATGAGGGCGGATCAAACTATAGCTGGAACAGCATTAAATATGCTGATACCAGCAGTTGTTCTATTGTTTTCAAAAATGTTTTTTGGAAGTGATGGGGTTACAACAAATGTAAGCTTTTATATACGAAAGATTCCAGTTTTGGGAGATATACCTATTTTAGGCGAGCTGTTTTTTCAAAAAACTTATCTTACAGTAGTAATTGGTTTAGTTTTTATGATTATTTCTGTTATAATTTTTTATAAAACAAGATTTGGTTTAAGACTTCGTGCATGTGGTGAACACCCTCATGCTGCAGATTCTGTAGGAATAAGTGTTACAAAGATGAGATACTTAGGTACCAGTATTTCTGGGTTTTTAGGTGGAATAGGTGGATTTTTCTATTCAGTTGGAGTAATGGATGGAAACGTAAATGGGCACACTGGAGTTGCAGGATTTGGTTTCTTAGCATTAGCGGTAATGATCTTCGGACAATGGAGGCCAGGGAAGGTCTTCTTCGCAGCTTTATTCTTTGCTTTCCTAAGAACATTAGCATATTCAGTGGAACTTATACCATTCTTAAACAATTTAGGCATAGATAGGACATATTATAAGATGTTACCTTATATAGCAACAATGGTTGTTCTAGCTTTTACATCAAAGAATTCCAAAGCACCAAAAGCAGAAGGGATACCCTATGATAAATCTTTGAGATAGGCGGCAGAGAATAGGTAGGCTAAAAGGAAGCGATTACTTTTATCCTACCTATTCCTAGTTTATACCAAGAATATGGGTACTCAGCAGTACATAATTGTGTAGGTCTAGCCTTCCAAGGAAAAAACCTGAGATTCCTCGACTTGAAGCCGTAACACTTGGAACACAGCAAGTAAAAGAACGTCTCTTTTCAGGAATTACCAAGAACAAGCGTTTGGTTTATTCTACAGCTGGCTCAGGATGGCGCTAGTGGTGAGTAAATCGACCACTGGTCACTGTCATCCTGAGCGAGACCAAGGTTCTCGGGTTTTATTGTGCATTGTTAATTGTTTATGATATAATAATCCTATAGGAGGTGAGTCATTTGGACCTGAAATTTCATCTAAATTTAGAACAAACTCAAAAACTAATAATGACTCCAGAGTTAAGGCAGGCAATTCAATTACTTCAATATAATAGTCTTGAATTAAATGAATATATTGCTGCTGAATTAGAGGAAAATCCTATGCTTGAAATGGAAAACCCAGTAAACGCATTAGGTGAAGTTGAGAGTATTAATAATGATTCAAAAGAATCTGAAATAGATTGGAAGGAATATGCAGAAAAATACGATGACAATAGCTATAAACAAGAAGTGGATAAAAATCCAAAAGAGCATAATTTAGAAGCATATATTAGTTACAGCCCAACATTAAGAGAGCATCTGATGTCTCAGCTATGTTTAACCAATTTTAACAAGAAGGAACATCATATTGGGTTATTAATAATTAACAATCTTGATGATAATGGCTATCTAATAGCTACTGTTAAAGAAATTGCTAATTTATCAAAATCAAGAGAAGAAGAAGTTGAAAAAGTATTGGAGATAATACAGACATTCGAACCAATTGGAGTTGGTGCTAGGGATTTAAAAGAATGTTTGCTATTGCAAATTGATGAGGACACAGATAGTTTAGTAAAAGATTTAATTTTATATAAATTGGATGATATAGCCAATAATAGAATGTCTAAAATAGCTAAGGAATATGATCTTGATCCGCTAACAATTCAAGATGCTAGTGATTTTATAAGAACTTTGGAACCAAAACCAGGAAGGACATTTAAAAGTAGTACTGATGTACGATATATCATTCCAGATGCTATTATAGAACTTGTAGACGGTGAATATATTATAATCGTAAACGATTTCACTGGTCCTAGACTGAAAATTAATAACTTTTATAAGAATATGCTCAAAGATGGGGGAAACATAGAGGCTACAGAGTTTTTGCAAAATAAGTTCAACTCTGCTATGTGGATTATTAAAAGTATAGAACAGAGAAGGCAGACTATATATAATGTTGTAGAATCAATACTAAAATTTCAGCATGACTTCTTTAAAGAAGGAGAAAAGGCTTTAATTCCTCTTACCTTAAAAGATATAGCTGATGATATTCAGATGCATGAATCTACAATTTCTAGAACAACAAATGGTAAATATGTACAAACACCTAGGGGATTATTTGAACTTAAATATTTCTTTTGTGCTGGACTTTCTGGCGTAGAAGGGGATGTGTCTTCAACTAGTGTTAAAGCAATGATTAAAGATATTATTGATAATGAAGATAGCAAGAAACCTTTAAGTGATCAGAAAATATCTACATTATTAATGTCAAAAGGAACTAAAGTATCTAGAAGAACAGTTGCAAAATATAGAGAAGAAATGAATATACTTGCATCAAATTTAAGAAAAAGAATATAGTAAATTATATCTTATGCTATCCAAAATTCACATAGAATTGTTTATGGTTTTCATTTGATTTCTAAAATATGGTTGATTTAGGGAAGGGCATAAGATATAATGAAAGAAGAGGGTAGTAATTTTTTTATCTAATGTGGGACACAAAATGACAAAGAGGGACTAAAAAGGGCCAACTGTGGAGGTGGTAGTATAGAGTTACTAGATTCAATAAATATTATAGCACCGGAAGTCTTAGAATTAGTTGAAATAAGATATTTAATCTTAAGAACAATATATTATCATCAGCCTATAGGTAGAAGATCACTGGCTAATGAACTAAATTTTGGAGAAAGAACTGTAAGAAATGAAGTCAACTTGTTAAAAAAACAAGGGCTATTAGAAATTGAATTAAGTGGGATGCATATTACGGAAAATGGAAAGATTCTAATAGACGCTCTTTATGATGTTTACAATAAATTAAAAGGCATTATTGATTTGCAAAAGAAACTTGAGGATGCATTAAGTATAAAAAAGATAATTATAGTCCCAGGAAACTCTACAGAATATGAGTTAACTTTAAAAGAGATGGGTAAAATTACTTCGAGCAGTATTATCAATTCTATACAATCTAATGATATCGTAGGAATTACAGGTGGAAGTACCATGGCAAATGTTGCAGATCAGATGCCACAATTAGATAAACCTCTAGATGTATTGATTATCCCAGCAAGAGGTGGTATTGGCAGTGACTTAGAGACTCAAGCAAATGCTATAGCAGCAAAAATGGCTCATAAATTAGGTGGAAAGTATAAATTATTAAATGTACCTGACTCCTTAGGAAGAGAAGCTTTAGAAATGGTTATGAAGAATGATGAAATTAAGGAATCAATTGACTCAATTAATGATTTAAATTTTTTAGTATTTGGTATAGGTAGAGCTGATACTATGGCATATAGGAGAAAATTGCCAAAAGAAAGGATTGAATGCTTATTGAATTCAGGTGCTGTAGCAGAAGCCTTCGGTCATTATTTTGATATAAATGGCAATGAAATATGGGAATATGAAACTATTGGAATATCTATTGAAAAGTACAAAAGTACAAAAGACGTAATTGGAGTAGCTGGTGGAGCAGAGAAGGCTGAAGCAATCATCGCGGTTTCTTCATTAAGGAAAGATATAACAATAATTACAGATGAAAGTGCTGCAAAAAAAATACTTGAATTATTGTATATGAATTAGTTTATAATTATAAATATATTAGGAGGGTTTTATATGACTATGAAAGTTGGGTTAAGTGGTTTTGGAAGAATTGGTAGAGATGTTGTAAGGATTATATTTGAAGAGGGTGTTTCTGAGTTTGAATTAGTGGCATTAAATGCATCTGGTAATTTAGAAGACTTAGCACATTTATTTAAATATGATTCAACATACAGAAAGTTTAAAGGCGAAATTGAAACTTATGAAGAAGGTTTCATAATCAATGGAAAGAAAATACCTGTAGTGAATTACAGAGACCCAGCACAAATTCCATGGAAAGATTTAGGTGTTGAGTTAGTAATTGATTCAACAGGGGCATTCAAAGAAAAAGCAGATTTAGAAAAGCATATTCAAGCTGGTGCGAAGAAAGTAATGATTACTGCTCCTGCAAAAAATGAAGACATTACAATTGTAATGGGTGTAAATGATGATTTATATGACCCAGAAAAACATAATATAATTTCAAATGCTTCTTGTACAACTAACTGTTTAGCTCCTGTATCAAAAGTTATATTAGATAATTTCCAAGTCAAAAAAGGTTTGATGACAACAATACATGCATATACAAATGATCAACAAATTTTAGATAAAAGACATAAAGATCCTCGTCGTGCCAGAACAGCAGGAGTAAATATGATTCCTACTACGACAGGAGCAGCTAAGGCTGTAGCATTAGTACTACCTGAATTAAAAGGGAAGTTAAATGGATTTTCAGTTAGAGTTCCAGTTGTTACTGGTTCATTAGTTGATGTAGTATTTGAAGTTGATAGACCAACTACAGCAGAGGAAATAAATGGATATTTAAAAGCAGCAAGCGAAGGAGAATTGAAAGGAATATTAGGTTATTCGGAAGAGCCATTAGTTTCTTCAGATTATATAGGGGATCCAAGATCATCAATTGTTGACGGATTATCTACAATGGTAATTGACAATATGGTTAAAGTTGTTTCTTGGTATGATAATGAATGGGGATATTCATCTAGAGTAGTAGACCTAGCGAAATTAATCGCTACTAAATAACACCAAGCCTAAACAATTAATATATAGTCGGGTCTAAGGACCCGGCTATTATTAAATATTTTTTATTCTAGGGGGGATTTTTTATGAATAAGAAAACACTGGAGAACTATGATTATAGTGGGAAAAAGGTTCTTGTTAGATGTGATTTCAATGTACCAATGGATGATAATTTAAATATTACAGATGATATTAGAATTAAAAGCTCATTACCAACTATTAATTATCTTATAGAAAGATCTGCTAAAGTCATACTTATGTCACATTTAGGAAGACCAAAAGGAGAAGCAAATTCAAAATATAGCCTAGAACCAGTTGCTAGGAGATTAAGTGAGTTATTAGGTAAAGAAATAGTGTTTGCAGATGATGAAAATGTAGTATCAGAAAGAGTTAAAGAAACAGTAGACAATATGAGTGCAGGTGATATTGTCTTATTACAGAATACTAGATTTAGAAAAGAAGAAGAGAAAAATGGAGAGAATTTTTCTAAGGATTTAGCAAGTTTAGGACAGCTCTATGTAAATGATGCATTTGGAACATCTCATAGGGCACATGCTTCAAATGTAGGTGTAGCTACATATTTACCTTCTGCTGTAGGTTTCCTTGTAGAAAAGGAGATTACAATTATGGGTGATGCACTTGAAGCACCTGATAGACCTTTTGTTGCAATATTAGGCGGAGCTAAGGTTTCTGATAAGATTGGAGTAATAGAAAATCTTATAGATAAAGTAGATACCATATTAATATGTGGGGGCATGGCTTATACATTCTATAAAGCACTAGGTCATAACATAGGTAAATCTTTGTTAGAAGAAGATAAAGTAGAACTTGCAAAGCAATTAATAGATAAAGCTGAAGAAAAGAATGTTAAATTGATATTACCACAGGATAATGTAGTTGCTAAGGAATTTAAAAATGATACAGAGTTTAAAACAGTGGGTTCAGATAGCATTCCGGATGATATGCAGGGATTAGATATTGGTGAAAAGACTATTAAACAATTTTCAGATATAATAAAAGATGCTAAGACAGTTATTTGGAATGGACCAGCTGGTGTATTCGAAATGGATAATTTCGCTAAAGGAACATTTGCAATAGCACAGGCTTTGGCTGATTGCAAGGGAACTACTATTATAGGTGGTGGAGACTCAGCTGCTGCTGTTGAAAAAGCTGGATTAGCAGATAAGATAACACATGTATCAACTGGTGGCGGTGCTTCACTAGAACTATTAGAAGGCAAAGAATTACCAGGAATAGCAACAATTAGCGACAAGTAACATAAGACAGTGAAGAGTTAAGAACTAAGAACTAAGAGGTAAGAGGGAATAGTGAACAACTGTAGGGGCGACCCTTGGTCGCCTGTCATTCGGAGCTTGTCGAGGAATCTCGGGTTTTAACTTGGAAGGATAGACCAAAATATTGAAGGGGGGATTTGATGCGTACTCCTATAATCGCAGGCAATTGGAAAATGAATAATACTATTAAAGAAGCTTTAACCCTTATTGAAGGTATAAAGGCAAATGAATTGAATGAGAATGTAGAGGCAGTTGTATGTGTACCATTTACAGCTATAAAGGAAGTAAATGCATTGTTAAAAGGAACTAATATTAAATTAGGCGCTCAAAACATGCACTGGGAAGATAATGGAGCTTTTACAGGTGAAATATCACCCCTTATGTTAAAAGAATTAGAAGTTGACTATTGTATAATTGGGCATTCAGAAAGGAGACAGTATTTTTGTGAAACAGATACAACTGTAAACAAAAAGATAAAAACTGCTTTGATTTATGGAATAAAACCAATAGTATGCGTAGGTGAAACCCTAGAGCAAAGAGAAGATGGGAAGGCAGAAGAAATCGTAAGGAATCAAGTAATAAATGGATTTGAAGGGATTTCTGCTGAAGATATAAAAGAGATAGTAATTGCTTATGAACCAATATGGGCAATTGGAACTGGGAAAACAGCTTCATCAGATGATGCAAACGCAATGTGTTCTTTTATTAGGGATACCATAGGAGAACTCTATGGAGATGAAAAAGATATTGTAAGAATTCAATATGGTGGAAGTGTTAAACCAAATAATGTTAATGAACTAATGAACAAATCTGATATTGATGGTGCATTAGTTGGTGGAGCAAGCTTAAAAGCAGATGATTTTGTGAAGTTGGTAAACTTTTAGTGGAGGACATAATGAAAAATAAACCAGTTATGTTAATTATTTTAGATGGTTTCGGCATTGGCAAAAATTACAAAGGCAATGCTGTTCATTTAGCAAAAAAACCTAATTATGAAAAATTATTTAATGAATACCCTACTACTTCTTTAGATGCAAGTGGCTTGGAAGTTGGCTTGCCTGAAGGTCAAATGGGAAATTCTGAAGTCGGACATTTAAATATTGGATCAGGAAGGATCGTATATCAGGAACTGACTAGAATTTCTAAAGAAATAAAGGAAGGCAAATTTTTTGAAAGGCCAGTACTTTTAGATGCTATTGAGAATGTGAAAAATAAGAATTCAAAGATTCATCTTATAGGTTTAGTATCTGATGGTGGCGTTCACAGTCATAATACTCATCTTTATGGATTGTTGGAACTATTAAAAAAACATGAGGTCAAAGACGTTTATGTTCATGTCATATTAGACGGTAGGGATGTACCACCAACAATAGGTAAGACACATATAAAAGAACTAATAGATAAAATGAATGAAATTGGTGTTGGCAAAATAGCCAGTGTATCTGGAAGATATTATGCCATGGATAGAGACAATAGATGGGATAGAACAAAGCTTGCATATGACGCTATGACCTTAGGAAA
Organism: Tissierellia bacterium; assembly: GCA_028708575.1. Lineage (GTDB taxonomy): Bacteria > Bacillota > Clostridia > Tissierellales > Tissierellaceae > UBA3583. The sequence continues at coordinate 2,376 of JAQVYQ010000002.1, read as the reverse complement.
AGGAAAGTTTTGTAATGATCCATTGCTTGCAGTAGAAAATTCGTATGCTGAAGGAATAAAAGATGAATTTGTTGTTCCAATAGTAATAACTGAAAACAACGCACCTGTTAGCACTGTAGATACAGGTGATTCAATTGTATTCTTCAACTTTAGACCTGATAGAGCAAGACAGATAAGCAGAGCTTTCGTAGATCCAAATTTTATTGGATTTAAAAGAGAAAAAGAAGTTAATACTTTTTATGTAACAATGACTGAATACGACAAGACAATGCCTAATGTACATGTAGTATATAAAAATGAATCATTGGATAATACATTAGGAGAATATATAAGCAAAAAAGGTTTAACTCAGTTAAGAGCTGCTGAGACAGAAAAATATGCTCATGTAACTTTTTTCTTAAACGGTGGTAGAGAGCAAGCTTTTGAAAATGAAGATAGAGTATTAATTCCTTCACCAAAAGTTGCAACTTACGATCTTCAACCAGAAATGAGTGCATTTGAACTTAAAGATGAAATAATAAATAGACTAAATATGGATAAATATGATTTGTTTATAGTAAACTTTGCAAATCCAGATATGGTAGGACATACAGGTATAGTACCAGCTGCAATAAAAGCCGTTGAAACAGTAGATATCTGTTTAGGTGAAATTATAGAAGTCTTACTAAATAAAGATGGTAAAGCTATTATAACGTCAGATCATGGAAACTCAGAATCTTTAATAGATGATGAGGGAAACCCTATTACAGCCCACACTACTAACAAGGTTCCATTAATACTAGTTGGAGAAAATGATGTAAAGCTAAGAGAAGGCAAACTAGCAGACTTAGCGCCAACACTACTAGAATTGTTAGGTTTGGAAAAACCATTAGAAATGACGGGAGAGTCACTTATAGTTAAGAACTAAGAACTAAGAGCGAATAGGTAAGAGGGAATAGGGAAAAACTTAGATTCTTGGGCTACGCCTCGGAATAACTCCAACACCTATTACTTATTACCTATTACTTATTACCTAAAAAATAAAGGAGAGTGTTTTTAATGAGCCAAATTATTGATGTATATGCAAGGGAAGTATTAGATTCAAGAGCTAATCCTACAGTTGAAGTAGAAGTATACACTGAAGTTGGTGGATTTGGCAGAGCAATAGTTCCATCGGGAGCATCAACTGGAGCATTTGAAGCAGTTGAATTAAGAGATGGGGATAAAGATAGATTTGTTGGGAAAGGTGTATTAAAGGCAGTAGGAAATGTTAATAATATTATTGCAGATGAAATTATCGGAATGGACGTATTTGATCAAGTAGCAATAGATCAATTACTCATAGCATTAGATGGAACTGACAATAAGGGAAAGTTTGGAGCAAATGCAATACTTGGTGTTTCCATGGCAGTAGCAAGAGCAGCTGCTGATGAATTAGGAATGCCGCTATATCAATACATTGGTGGGATGAATGCAAAAACATTGCCAGTGCCAATGATGAATATATTAAATGGTGGAGAACATGCTGATAATAATGTAGATATTCAAGAATTTATGGTAATGCCAGTTGGTGCAAAGAGTTTTAAAGAAGCATTAAGAATGGGAGCTGAAATATTTCATAATCTAAAAGCAGTTTTAAAATCAAAAGGTTTGAATACTTCAGTAGGTGATGAAGGTGGATTTGCACCAAATCTAAAAAGCAATGAAGAAGCCTTAGCTACTATAGTAACAGCCATAGAAAAAGCAGGATATAAGCCAGGAGAAGATGTAATGCTAGCTTTAGACGTAGCTGCATCTGAAATGTATGATGTGGATGCCAAGACATATAATTTGCTTGGTGAAGGAAGAGTATTGACTGTAGATGAAATGGTTGATTACTACCAAGATTTAGTAGATAGATATCCAATTGTATCAATAGAAGATGGTTTAGATGAAGATGACTGGGAAGGCTGGAAAATGTTAACAGATAGATTAGGGAATAAAGTTCAGTTAGTAGGGGATGATTTATTTGTAACTAATACTGAAAGATTAGCTAAAGGCATCGAATTAGGAGTTGCTAATTCAATCCTAATAAAATTAAACCAAATTGGTACAATTACAGAGACACTTGATGCTATAGAATTAGCTAAGGTTAATGGTATGACTGCAGTAATTTCCCATAGATCAGGAGAAACAGAAGATACAACTATAGCAGACCTTGCAGTTGCAACAAATTCGGGTCAAATAAAAACAGGCGCACCATCAAGAACTGATAGAGTAGCGAAATACAATCAACTATTAAGGATAGAAGACAGTCTAGGGGAAATATCAAAATATAAAGGGAAATCTTCATTCTACAATTTAAAATTTTAATAAAGGTAATAGGGGGCCATTAAGCCCTCTTTTCTTTCATTAAAT
>JAQVYQ010000021.1:18781-30157 GCA_028708575.1 Tissierellia bacterium | reverse complement strand
ATATATTATACTATGAATTATAGGCAAACAATATTAAATTAAGATTACAAATAAATTTTGACATAAGAATTTAATTAGGATAGAATATTGTAGTTAAGATAAGATGTGGAATCATTGAGGAGGTAATTTATTTGGCAACTAAGTATATTTTTGTGACCGGTGGTGTAGTTTCTTCCCTAGGCAAGGGAATTACAGCTGCTAGCTTAGGCCGTTTATTAAAAAGCCGAGGCTTGAAAGTAACAATTCAAAAATTCGACCCTTATATAAATGTTGATCCAGGCTCATTAAGCCCATATCAACACGGTGAAGTTTATGTAACTGAAGATGGTGGAGAAACTGATTTAGACTTAGGCCATTATGAACGCTTTATAGATGTTAATTTGACTAAAAATAATAGTATTACAACAGGAAAAGTATATTGGTCAGTACTAAATAAAGAACGTAGAGGAGAGTATGATGGAAAAACTGTTCAAGTAATCCCTCATATTACTAATGAAATAAAAGAAAGAATTTTAAAATCAGCAAAAGAAAGAGAACTAGACGTTATAATAACTGAAATTGGTGGTACTGTTGGAGATATTGAATCACTACCATTTTTAGAAGCTATTAGGCAGCTTAGATACGATGTTGGCAGAGAGAATGTAATGTATATTCATGTAACATTGGTTCCTTATCTTTCAAAAGCTGGAGAGTTAAAAACAAAACCTACTCAACATAGCGTCAAAGAATTAAGAAGTCTTGGAATTCAACCTGATTTATTAATATGTAGAGCGGAAAAACATTTAACAGAAGACTTGAAAAGAAAAATTTCATTGTTTTGTGATTTAGAACCAACTGAAGTAATTGAGAATCTTGATGTATCAACAATTTATGAATTACCACAAATGCTAGAAGATCAAGGTTTATCCATGAAAGTTATTGAGCACTTAAATTTGAAATGCAATGAACTTGATCTAACAGATTGGAATGCAATAGTTGATAGAGTAAAGAATCCTAAGGGCAAGGTTAAAATCGCATTAGTTGGAAAATATGTTGAATTAAAAGATGCCTATCTTTCAGTTGCTGAATCCTTAAGACATGCGGGAATTGCTAATGATGTAGAAGTTGAAATTGACTGGGTTCATTCAGAAGACTTGGATTTGAATAGTTGTAGTAGTGCTCTTTGTCATGCTGATGGAATTATTGTACCAGGTGGATTTGGCCATAGAGGTATAGATGGTAAAATATGTGCTGCCCAATATGCAAGGGAGAACAATGTACCATATTTTGGAATATGTCTTGGTATGCAATTAGCAACTGTTGAATTTGCAAGAAATGTATTGGGCTTAAAGGATTCACATACTACAGAAGTTAATCCTGATACTCCATATCCGATAATTGATTTAATGTCTAATCAAACAGATGTAGAAAACATCGGTGGTACTTTAAGACTAGGAGTACAACCTTGTAAATTAATAGAAAACACAAAGGCTATGGAACTATATAATGATGAAATCATTTATGAAAGACATAGACATAGATACGAATTCAACAACGAATTTAGAGAAAAGATAGAAGAAAAGGGCCTTATTGTCTCTGGGGTATCTCCAGATAATTCTTTAGTTGAAATGGTAGAATTAAAAGATCATCCTTGGTTTATAGGTGTACAATTTCATCCAGAGTTTAAATCAAGACCTACTAAAGCCCATCCATTGTTTAAAGGTTTCATAGCAGCAAGTATAAAATGTAAAAAATAATAGTAAAGACCTAATGTCACCAAAATGTAACAACAAATATTGTATTTTTGTTATATTATATAGATAATAGATAAATACAAAAACATAAGGGGGACTAGACATGGAATTTAGAAGGAGATTTCTAAGGACAGTTGCCTTAGTTCTAACGGTTATAATGATAATGCCTTCAATGCCTGCTTTTGCAGCTACATTCAAAGATGTTCCGAGTACTCATTGGGCATATAGTTATATTGAAGATATGTCTAAGCAAGGTGCTATTAGCGGTTATCCAGAAGGTGTATTTAAACCAAAAGAGACATTGACATATTTAGAGACTATGCAATTATTGTCTAAACTGTTGGATATGAGCGCAACTGAGGTAAATGAAAGCAAAACTAGGTATAGCAAAGTAGTTGAAGACTTAAAAGTACCACAATGGGCCCAAGAAGCTGTAATGAAATGTATATATGAAGGTGTTATTAGTGAGGCTGAGTTAAAGCAAGCATCATCTTTGGGAATGATAACAGTTGGAACAAATAAGAGAGTACGTAGACTGGATGTTGCAGTTTATATGGCTAAAGCAATGGGCTTGGAAAAAGAAGCTAATAGTAAGCCATTTGTTGTATTGACTTATAAGGACTTAAAAGACATCAAGTCAGATTATCATAAACTAATATATGTATTAGTTGAGACTGGTGTACTAAGTGTTAGCGGTACAGGAAACGGATATTTTGAACCAGCCTCTCCACTACTTAGAGAGCAAATGGCAAAAATGATGTCAACAGCTTTTGATTATTTAAATAAGAATCCACAAACTCCTGTAAATCCTGAAGTGCCAAAAGAAACAGATACAAATGTTGTTGTAGGTACTATAAGGAGTATAACTAAAGTAGGAACAAATAGCTCTATAGCAGTTGAGCTAAAAACAGGTTCATCAACTTACTTTTTAATAGATACTTTAACAGCTATTAGATTGGATGGTAAATTAGCAACTTCATCTAGTATATTTGAAGGCCAAACAGTAGAAGTTACTGTAAAGAATGGTAGTACAACTGCAATAAGGGTAGATGTTGAAACCTTAGAATCTAAAATAGAAGGTACAATAAAAAGTGTAACCCCTATTACTAATAGAATAACCATAGAATATAAGGATGGTAATTCAAATAGAACTGCTGAGCTACTAGTAATAAATAATGCAGATATCGAATTAGATGGTGCAAATGCTAGTCTTAAAGATTTAAATCAAGGAGATAAAGTAACACTATATATTGAAAACAATTCTGTTGTAGAAATTGATGCAACAAAAATGAGTGGAAGAATAAAAGGTATAATAGCAGAATTAGATTCGGATGTTAAATCTAGAGAGACTATAGATTATATAACAGTAGAAACAGCAAAAGATGTTAAAGTAGAGTATGAATTAGATGAAGATGTAGATATTTATAGAAATGGTAAAAGAGCAGAGTTTAAAGACCTAAGACCTGGTGATGAAGTAGTTATTGAGATGGAAGATGGTCTTGCTGTAGATATAGATGCAGATGTAGTAGAAGATGATATTGAAGGATATATAACTGGAATTTCATCTAGATTAAACAGTGGTACAGAAATCACAATTAAAAATGTTAAGACTGATAAAGAAGAAACTTATGTATTAGCACAAAATGCGGAAATAGAAGTAGATGATAAAGATACTAGTGTTATTAGCCTTAATGTTGGCTACTATGTAGAAGCAGTGATTGGAAGCAATGAAATTATTGAAATAGAAGCTGATTCTCGTGGTGCTGAATCAATGATTAGAGGAACAATAAGAAGGATTAACACAAGAAGAGAAGAAGTTGATATTGTAGTAATAAGCTCCGACCTTAGTCAATATGCTTATGGTGTTGAATTGACTATATCAATTGACGAGGATGATACTTTAATAACTTACAGAGGATCTAAAGGAGACTTTGACGATCTATCAAGAAATCAAGAAGTTTTAGTATTTGGCTACTATGATGGATATAAATTCATAGTTACAGAAATTAATGTAAGATAAAGAAAGACCAGGGCAACCTGGTCTTTTCTTTATCTTGTTATTTAAGCGGAATTTTTGATAGTAATACCGCTCACGGTTTCGGACTTGAAGAATTCTAAAGCTTATTCCGATAAAAATCCTACAGCTTTCAATTCTCTCTGAGGTCTAGCTTTCAGGACGTGAAAGCTGCTTAACGGATTTTTATCTCCATTCACTAAGAATTCAATCAAGTCCTGCAAATGTTCGCTTATATTACTATCAAAAATTCTCATAATTTATAGTGATTAATTTTGTTTTAATTCTATTCCGTCCTAATTGCATCTAATGCTGATAGATTCATTGCTCTTCTAGCTGGACCGTATCCTGATATAACTCCTATTAATGTTGAAAAGCCTATTGCAGCAAATACAAGCCATATTGGGATAATTGATAGTTTTGATTCTCCACCCATACCAAAGAAATCACCTAGGAAAGATGAACCAAATTGATTAAGGATAAATGACAAAATATAGCTAAAGGCTACACCCATTATTCCACCAAGAAGACCAATTGAAGCTGATTCAAATAGGAATAGTCCCCTAATATCCTTTAGGGAAGCTCCTATAACTTTCATAATACCAATTTCTTTTGTTCTTTCATAGATACTCATGACCATTGTGTTTGTTATCCCAATGGCTGCTACTAAAAGGGAGATTGCCCCAATTCCACCTAATACTCCTTGGATAATTCCAGCGGTTTGTTTCATAGTTTCAAGCTGATCATTTAAGCTATAGGCTTCATGGCCCATATCCTTTATAGTTTGCTGAATATCCTGTACATTTTTCATATCATTTACCTTTATATTAATATTCTGGTATTGAGATTCGTCTCTACTACCGGGTTGTGGCCGTACATCTTCTGCTTTTTCCTTGTCTTTAATAAGCTTTTGTACTTCCTTAATAGGCATATATACTCCATAGTCTGTATCCCAATTTCCTTCAACTAAAACTCCTGCGGTTTTGATTTTGTATTCTTTATAATTAGGAGTATCGCTACCAGGCTGTTCATAGCCATAATTCGGATTTAGACTTAAGGTCATTCGGTCTCTCATTAAATCTATTTTTGGTTCTCTCCAAACTCTAGAATTAGGATCCCAAAACTGATTAGTCATTCCACCACCAAATACAAGAGTTAATTCATCGGAATGCTCTAAAAGCCTACCTTCAGCAACTTCAAAACCAAATTCTGCCATAGAGGAAGGGTCAATTCCTTTGATTGGAACTTGGGATACATATCTACCATCTATAATTGCACCATATGTTTCAATAGTTGGACTTACAGCAGCAACATTAGGAATAGCTTTAAATGCTGCAACTGCAGCGTCGTCTAGTTTTACTTGTTCTTGCTTTGGCATAGAAGGGTCTACCCATCTTGCATATACATTTATAGTAGTAAGATCACCCCATTGGGATATTTGATCTTCAAAGCCTTGTGACAATCCAAATCCAAGACTAAGCATTACGACTATTGAAGTTGTTCCAATAATAACTCCTAAAACAGTTAAAAAAGTTCTTAATTTTCTTCTCCACAGATTTTTAATGCCCATTCGGATTAAATCTAATTTATTCATCTATTTCCAATGCCTCTAACTGTTTTTTCTTTCTTTTTTTGAAAACAATTATACCTGCTACAATGGCTATTGCAGCTAATATACCTCCAATAATCTTTGGAGTAGATGATCCGCCTTCTTCAGGAAATTCGTCATAAGGCATTTCTCCTTCTCCAGGAAATTCTTGCATCATTTCCATAACATTAAGGGCAAATTCTTTTCTTATTTCTTGATTTTGACCTGTGGAGTCTTCATAGCTAAATACCACTTCACCAGTTAATTCACCAATATCAGTAGGTATTACATAGCCTTCAAAATATTCACTATTTCCACTTTCGAAATTTCCTACATAATATTGACCATTTTCTGTTTGGAAATCTCCTTCTATTTTAACCATCATATTATATAAAGAAACTTTTCCAGTGTTGTAGAATTCTAGAGATATAGGAGTAGATTGGCCAACATATGCCTCAGGGAAGACATTTACTTCTCCTATATCAAGCTTTGACTGTTGGACAACTGGTACACCTATTAGCTCTGTAGCTGTATATTCTTCAGCACTTGAATCTTCATATTCAAAATTTGCAGTTAAAGTATATGTTTTAGCTTGGGCATCTGGAACAGTAAACATAGTGATTTTCTTTTCAACTCTACCTTTAGGTGGAATGCTGTCAATATAGAAGGTATTTGAGCTATCAACAGGCGTAAATACCGACCCTCCAGCAGAATTGCTATCAGTATCTGTTCTTTCGTCAGAGGTTAAGAAAATCTTTATATTCTTAACTGCCTTTGTACTATTTGTATTAAAAAAGGATAAATTCATTGTGAAATTTGAACCAGCCTCTACTAAAGATGGCTCGAAATTATATTTGTCAATAATGAGTTTTGGTGTTGATTGATTTGAATCACCTGAATCTACAAATACTCCAACAAATTGATTAACACTATATCTCTCATCAGGTGAACTTAATTCATCTTCATATTCCACTATTATTTCAACAGGATAATTTCTTGTTTCGCTATTATTTGTTGTGAGAAAACTAAAACTAACAGGTACTGTTTCATTAGGTAATAAAGAATTTATTTTAAATTGACTAAGTGATTTTGGAACTAATCCATTAATTTCAATACTATTAGCTTTTACTAAAATATTTTTTGCTTCAGTTTGTCCTTGGTTTCTAAGATTAAAATTCAAATTGACTTCTTTGTTTTGTCCTATTGTTCCTGAAGGGAAAGTTAAGTCTTCAAATATTAAATTTGATTTTGCATCTGAATCAGTTTGTACATTTATATTAATATCATGAATTTCTTTAATATCTCCATTATATTTAATCTCTAACTCAAGGGGATAACTACCATGTTTTAACGATTTAGAAGCCTCTAATTGATAAACGGCATAATTTTTGTATCCACCTGGGATAGATTGAATTCTTTGATTACTGGACCCATTAGCTAAAAATATTCCATCTTCAGATAAACCTTTTAATGTAACTGAAATGTTTTCAGCTAAAACATCACCTAGATTTTCAAGTTCAATTCCTATATTAAACTTTTGACCAGGATGTACTGTTTTATCTGGAATAATATCAAGTTTAGAAATATTCAGTCCAGCTGGGTTACTGGTAACACGTATATATATTGTTTCGTCTTGGACTATGCCATCATATACAAGTGAAACATTTACTTTATAAGTACCTCTAGGTGCTAAGTCATCAATTTCTACTTCGAAACGGACTTTTTCCCTGTCTTCTGAATCAATATATTCAATGTATTCGCTTGCTGAGTCTGAAAGATAAACATACTCTGGGTCATCTATTTCCAACATAACTCTAATATCGTAAATGTCATAATCATGTAAATTCTCTATTGTAACTGGTATTTTTATAGAGTCTCCTGATATTGCATTTATAGTTTTTGGGCTGGTTATAAACAATCCACCTTGTGCTGAACTTGTATTTGGGACTATTGTAAGGACAATCATAAATACCATGAATATACTAAAGATTCGCTTCATTTTCCATTTCCCCCTGTGCATTTATTTCATTTTGTGTAATTTTTTCGATGCTACCATCTCTTATGTATACAATTCTATTAGCATAACTGGATATTTCCTCATCATGAGTAACAATTATTAAGGTTTGATTATTTATTTTAGCCATTCCAGTTATTAAATCCATTACTTCGAAGGTTGTTTTTGTATCCAGATTTCCTGTAGGTTCATCTGCAAATATGATCTTTGGATTATCAACGAAAGCTCTAGCGATACTTACTCTCTGTTGTTGTCCACCACTCATCTGGGATGGCTTGTGATGAAGTCTATCGCCTAAGCCTACATTTTGTAGCATTTCTTTTGCTATTTTATTTCGTTTTGAACTTGGAACTCCTTTGAATGTCAATCCTAAACTAACGTTTTCCATTGCTGATAGTGTAGAAATAAGATTGTAGGACTGAAATACAAATCCAACATTTAGCTGTCTAAATTTAGTAATTTGACTTTCGCTCATTTTTTCTAAATGAAGTCCATTAACTATAATTTCACCTTTACTTGGTTTTTCTAATCCAGCCATCATATTTAGTAATGTACTTTTCCCAGAACCTGAAGTGCCAAGCAAACAAATAATTTCACTTTTGCCTATGCTAAGATTTATATTATCAAGGGCTATTATTTTTTCATCGCCCATTTTATATACTTTTCTAAGATTTTTCAAAACAATGAAATCATCCAAAGACCATCCCTCCTTATTTCTAATTGTATTCTACCATGTTTTATTATAGTAATAGTTACAAAATGGATAAAAAAAGTCAACCAAAAGGCTGACTTTATCTACTATGCCTATCCTATTTATATAGGATTTTTTCTACTTTAGGAGCTCTTAGTCTAAAGGCTTCTGGCATATTTGAACCAATTAGAGGAAGGCAATATTCTCTAAAATCTGAAGTTACTCCATTACATGTATCATTGATAAAATTATCTGGCATTGATTTAGTATACTTTGCAACATCTCCTAATTTTGAAAGCCTGTAGTCTACAGAATAAGTACCTGTTCTATGAATAGTAACGGAACCGTCTACATTTTGCCACAATGCAAATTGAGCTGCTTTTTCTCCCACTTCTCTTGCTTCTCTTTGATCTGTGTCGGATACGCATCCCATAAAGGATCTTTGTAAATAACCAAATGTATCGCTTCTTACTCTTTTTATGCCAAGCTTTTCTTTAATCTCTTTTGAAAGCATATCTCCAAGACTTCCTGAACCTGATAATTGTACATTACCATGACTATCTCTTTCAACACATTCACATAGTTTAGCTGTAATTGTTTCTCCACCCTCATCACATATACCTTCTGAAACGGCTATTATGCATTTGCCATACTTTTCATAAGTTTCTTTTACATCAGATAAGAATTTATCTATAGTGAATGGTCTTTCAGGTAAGTAAATTAGGTGAGGTCCATCATCAGGGTACTTTTTAGCCATTGAAGCAGCTGCTGTTAAAAATCCTGAGTGTCTTCCCATTACAATTCCTATATATACTCCTGGCAAAGAGTTTAGATCAAGATTTATGCCCATAAATGCTTGGGTTACAAATCTTGCTGCAGAACCATATCCAGGGCAATGGTCATTGACTCGTAAGTCATTGTCTATTGTTTTTGGAATATGTATTGATCTTAACTCATAATTTTCCTCTGCTGCTTTTTCATTTACTATTCTTACTGTATCAGCTGAGTCGTTTCCACCAATATAGAAAAAGTATCTTATATCATGAGCTTTCATGATATTAAACATATCAATACAATATTGCCCATCTGGTTTATCTCTTGTAGAGAACAATCCAGACGAAGGAGTAGACGCAACTGATTCTAAGTTTTGAGTTGTTTCTTGAGTCAAGTCTATAAAGTCTTCATTTAATATTCCTGTTACACCATGGAGAGCTCCATATATCTTTGTAACTTGAGGAAATTTTCTAGCTTCTAATACAGCACCAATTAATGATTGATTTATAACTGCAGTAGGCCCTCCACCTTGTGCGATTAATAGTTTGCCTTTTTTACTCAAATTTATCATATATCTATCCTCCCTATAATTAGACTATTACTGGTATATTTATTAATACCCTTATAATATCAAATGCTACATACAAATTCAATATTAGGTAGAAGTCTAAGCATACTTAAATCTAAGAAGCTATTGGAATGGAATTTATAAATAGAAATAGGATCCATAATTTTGTGGTTTAGCTTCCTTTCTTATGTTACAATGATTAAAGAAGGAAAAATAGGACATATAAGGGTTAAAAAGTATTTTTAATGGTTATAATATTTGTTAATTTAAAAAATTGACAATATGTTGTATAATTATAGTTTGAAGGGAGTGAAAACATATTGAATGAAGAGTTATTAGAAGGAAAAACCCTTTTAGAACTTAGAGAAATAGCAAAAGCTTATGGTATTAGTGCAGTTTATAAGTATAAAAAGGACGAATTAATTGACATTATAATAAAGACATTATCATCTCCAATGGTTAATATTGATGTTGAAGATACAAGTGGGTTTGCAGATGAAGGAGATTCTGATAATAAAATAGATTTAACTGATATAGACTTAGAGGATTTATCAGATAATGCTACGGAAGAGATAGAGCATTTAGAAGATATTAATTTAGCAGAAGGAATCTTAGAACTACACTCAGATGGATATGGATTTTTAAGGAGAAATAATTATCAATCTGGAGATGATGATATTTATATATCCCCATCTCAAATTAGAAGGTTTAGGTTAAAAACTGGAGATAAGGTTACTGGAATTACTAGACCTGCAAAAGCAGGGGAGAAGTTCAAAGCCTTATTATATGTGAAATATGTAAATGGAATGAATCCAGATACAGCAGTTAATAGACCAGAGTTTGAAAGTTTAACCCCTATTTATCCAAATCAACGATTAAATCTTGAAATCTCATCTAATGAATATGCTACTCGAATGATTGACTTGATTGCACCTATCGGTAAAGGCCAAAGAGGTATGATAGTATCCCCACCTAAAGCAGGAAAAACCACATTATTGAAAATGATAGCAAATTCCATTGCCAAGAATCATCCTGAAGTAGAAATAATAATATTATTAATCGATGAAAGACCAGAAGAAGTAACGGATATGAAAAGATCCGTTAAAGGTGATGTGGTTTATTCAACATTTGATGAGCTACCTAAAAATCATACAAAGGTAGCAGAAATAGTATTAGAAAGAGCAAAGAGACTTGTTGAACATGGTAAGGATGTAGTTGTATTGTTAGACAGTATAACTAGATTAGCTAGAGCTTATAATATTACAATACCTCCTACTGGAAGAACCTTATCTGGTGGTTTAGATCCAGGTGCATTACATAAGCCTAAAAGATTTTTTGGTGCAGCAAGAAAGATTGAAGAAGGTGGAAGTTTAACTATATTAGCTACTGCTTTAGTTGAGACTGGAAGTAGAATGGATGATGTAATATTTGAAGAGTTTAAAGGAACAGGAAATATGGAAATCCATCTTGATAGAAAACTTTCAGAAAAGAGAATATTCCCAGCAATTGATATTAATAGATCAGGAACTAGACGTGAAGAATTACTATTAACTCAAAAAGAATTGGAAACAATATGGGCATTGAGAAAGGCTATGGGTAGCCAATCAACACAAGAAGTAACAGAAGCATTTATAGTAAAATTAGTACAATCTAAAAGTAATGAAGATTTTATTAATGATATAAGAAATAAAATTTGAATTTAGTTGAAAATATTTTTTGATTATGCTATAATTTAGTGGTTATATTAAGAAGAAATTTTTTTATATGATATAGAGAGAGGTGAAGCTAGATGAAGAAAGGAATTCATCCAGATTATAAGGAAGCAACAGTAACATGTGCTTGCGGTAATACATTTCAGACCGGATCAGTAAAAGAAGAATTAAGAGTAGAAATTTGCTCAGAGTGCCATCCATTCTTCACAGGACGTCAAAAATTCGCTGAACGTGGTGGACGTGTTGAGAAATTCAAAAAGAAATACAATATGGACTAGTTTC
>JAQVYQ010000021.1:12502-18681 GCA_028708575.1 Tissierellia bacterium | reverse complement strand
ATTTGTTGAGCGGTTTTCTCAACAAATTTCTGGTAGGCCATTTGCAACCAATACCAAATTCATGTGAGCGATAGCGAGCAAATGAATTTGTGTAATTCGATGGACTTTCGTGTGTTATCTTGAAACTGCTTATGATAATAGAAAAACGTTCACTGTTTCGGACTTGAAGAATTCTACAGCTCATTCCGATAAAAAATCCAGCGCTTTTCAATTAACCACTACGCACGCTGGGGTCTATCTCCAGAGCGTGAAAGCTGCTTAACGGACTTTTCATCTCCATTTGCTAAGAATTCTACTCAAGTCCTGCAAATGTTCGATTGTTTTCTATTATCATAAGCTTCAAGAGAAAAACGTTAATGATTAAACATTTTTGGGTATTAAATAATGGCGACGATATATTAATGATTCTTTTATAATTGTGCATTGCTGTGTGCCCGAACTGATGGGTAAGAATATTTTGGAGGTGAACAGATGGGAGAAAACAATATTGAAATAATTCATAAAACTTCTATTGGGGGTCAGGCCTTAATTGAAGGAATAATGATGAGAGGACCTAATGAAGTGGCTATTGCTGTTAGAAAGCCAAATAAAGAAATAGAATTAAAAGTAAATGAATTAAATACCCTTGGAATGAGATATAAGGTTTTTAGATTACCTTTTCTTAGAGGGATGATAAGTTTAGTAGAATCTTTATCAATTGGAGTTAAAGCATTAATGTATTCTGCAGAGTTTTTTGAAGATGAGGAAGATACTGAAGAAGTAAAAGCAACTTTGACACAGAAAATATTTAAGGATAAGGCAGAAGATGTTGAGATTTTCTTAACTCTTTTAACAGCTATTGTTTTATCAATTGGAATATTTATGATTTTGCCTAATTTTATTACAAGTCTAATAAAGGGAAATATTACAAATTCAATAGTATTAAATCTAATTGAAGGGGCAATCAGAATATTAGTATTCCTATTATATGTAGTATGGGTATCTAAAGTAGATGATGTTAGAAGAGTTTTTGAATACCATGGAGCAGAACATAAGACTATCCATTGCTATGAACATGGTGATGATTTGATTGTTGACAACGTAAAAAAATACTCAATACTTCATCCTAGATGTGGAACTAGTTTTTTATTTATGGTTATGATTGTAAGCATCCTAGTTTTATCATTCTTTGGCTGGCCAAATCCAGTTCTTAGAGTATTAATTAGAATATTAATGTTTCCTGTAATAGCAGGAATTTCATATGAAATAAATAGACTTATTGGGAAAAGTGACTCAAAATTTGCTTATTATTTGTCATATCCAGGACTAATGATTCAAAAACATGCAACTGTTAAAGAACCAGATGATGAACAAATAGAAGTAGCTATAGAATCCCTTATTGCTGTAATTCCTAAAAATAGGGAGGCAGACAAGTGGTAATAGATGAACTGCTTAAATTTGGTGTAGAAATGTTGAAGGATAAGGATTTTTCCAATCCTCAACTTGAGTCTAGACTATTTTTATCCAAGTTACTAGAGATTGACATATCTTATTTATATGCTCACGGAGATGAGGAAATATCTGAGAATATAGTTGGAGAGTTTAAGGATTTAATAGGCAAAAGAGCTTGCGGATATCCTTTCCAATATTTATTAAAAGAGAAGGAATTTATGGGCCTAGATTTCTATATAGAAGAAGGGGTCTTGATTCCTAGACCTGATACTGAAATCCTTGTTGAGTATATATTAAATTATATTAGCACAAATTATAATGAACAAAACATAAGAGTTTTAGATTTAGGAAGTGGTAGTGGTGCCATTTCCTTGTCTATTGCCCATTATGCTCCAAATGCATTTGTATATGGAGTAGATATAGATGATATCCCATTAAAGGTTGCCAATATAAATAAAGAAAAATTTAAGCTTACTAATGTTGAATTTTTAAAGGGCAATATGTTTGAGCCTTTTTATAATAAAGATGATAGATTTCAAATAATTGTTTCAAATCCACCTTATATACCCAGTCTAGATATAGAAAAACTACAAATTGAGGTAAGGGATTATGAACCAAGACTTGCCTTAGATGGCGGTCAAGATGGACTTGAGTTTTATAGAAAGATAACTAAGCAGGCAAAGGATTATCTGGTAGAAGATGGACTTTTAGTATTGGAAATTGGTTATAATCAAGGTTTAGATGTAGAATTATTATTAAGAAATAACAATTTATGTAATATAGAGATTTTAAAGGATTTCCAGGGTTTAGATAGAGTAGTATTAGGAAGATGCAAGAAAGGAGCTATATGAAGGTTTTATTAGATTTATTTATAACTTTTTTCAAAATAGGAGCATTTAGCTTCGGTGGCGGTTATGCTATGCTTCCATTAATGCAAGAGGAAATAATTGATGTAAATAATTGGATTACGAGTACAGAATTTATAGATATAATAGCCATATCAGAAATGACGCCAGGTCCAATAGCTGTCAATTCAGCTACCTTTCTAGGATATAAAGTTGCAGGAATAGGTGGTTCTGCACTTGCTACATTTGGCGTTATTTTGCCTTCATTTATAGTAATGAGTTTAATTTTCCATTTTATGAATAGATTTAAAGATTCACTTTACGTGGATTGGGCATTTAGAGGTATAAGGCCTGTTGTATTAGGATTAATAGCAGCTGCGGCAGTATCTGTAAGTCAAACTGCATTTATAGATTTAAAATCAGTAATGATTGCTATTATTTTATTTTATATAGTCACATTTAAAAAGTATAATGCTATTTTAGCTGTTGTATTAGCTGGAGTATTAGGAGTTATATTGTACTAAGGAGGGAAGCTATGTTATGGAGTATGTTTATAACATTTTTTAAAATAGGAGCTTTTACCTTCGGTGGAGGGTATGCTATGATTCCTATTATTCAAGAAGAAGTTGTTGAAAAGAAGAAATGGATCGAAGAAGATGAATTTATGGATACAATTGCATTAGCTCAAGCTTCCCCAGGACCAGTTGCGGTCAATACAAGTGTTTATTGTGGACACAGACTAAGGGGATATCCTGGTGCCATAGTTTGTATGTTAGGTACTGTTTTACCATCCTTTATAACAATAATATTAATTGCTATGTTTTTCTATGAATTTAGAGACAATGCAATAATTGACAAGGTATTTATGGGTGTTAGACCAGCTGTAGTTGCTCTGATTTTATCTGCTGTTTATAAAATGTGGAAAAAGTCACAATTTGGATATGATAAATTGATTGTAGCTATCATGGCAATTGTATTAATTATAGCATTTGATATAAGTCCAATATGGCTAGTTTTAGCGGGAGGATTAGGATCCATTCTTATTAATAAGATAAGAAGGGGTAACAAGTAACAGGTAACAGTGAACAATGAACAAAGAATAGTGAACAACGAATAGTGAACAGTGAACAATGAACAGTGAATGGTTTATAGTTGTGAATTGTTAATATATATATTATAATTAAAAGTGGATAATTTTGATTAAGTTTGTAATCAGTTAAGATGAACTTTGGCAGTGGACTAGATATATAATGTTTGCTGCGTATTGTTTGTTATTTACTGAATATTAGAAGGGGTTGTATATTTGTGTCGGATAATTTAGCTTTTATTGAAGAAAAATTTAGAGAGCTTGAAGAAAAAATCATGGACCCTAATCTTATTAATGAAGATCGTGAAGAATGGCAAAGGGTTATGAAAGAACATGCTGATTTAGAGCCTATTGTTTTTAAATATAGGCAATTAAAAGAATCGGAAAATGATCTTGAAGAATCAAAAGGGATGCTTTATGAAAAACTTGATGATGAGATGAAGGAATTAGTTAAGGAAGAAATAAAAACTCTTGAGGAAGATTTAGAAAAATATCAAGAGGAACTTAAAATATTGTTGCTGCCAAAGGATCCTAATGATCACAAAAATGTTATTGTAGAAATTAGAGGTGGAGCTGGTGGAGATGAAGCAGCACTTTTTGCTGGTACATTATTTAGAATGTATGTAAGATACGCAGAAAGAAGTAATTGGAAAGTTGAAATTATGAGTACCAATGAAATAGGCATAGGTGGTTATAAGGAAGTTATCTTTATGATAAAAGGAAAAGGTGCTTATAGCCGTTTAAAATATGAATCAGGTGTTCATAGAGTACAAAGAGTTCCAGAAACAGAAGCAAGTGGAAGAATTCATACATCTACTGCTACTGTTGCTGTGTTACCAGAAGCTGAAGATATTGATATTGACATAGAAGCAAATGATATAAGAGTAGATGTTTTCCGTTCATCGGGAAATGGTGGTCAGTCTGTAAACACGACAGACTCCGCTGTAAGAATTACTCACATACCTACAGGGATTGTAATATCATGTCAAGATGAAAAGAGCCAATTAAAGAATAAAGATAAAGCAATGAAGATCTTGAAGACCAGACTATATGACTTGAAATTGTCTGAACAAAATGCAGAAATTGCAGATATGAAAAGAGGCCAAGTGGGTACAGGAGATCGTTCAGAAAGAATCAGAACATATAATTTCCCACAAGGTAGGGTTACAGATCACAGAATAAATTTGACTTTACACAAGATAAATAGCTTTATCGATGGAGATTTAGATGAAATGATAGAAACCCTTATCACTACGGATCAAGCTCAAAAATTACAACAAATAGAATAATAGAGGGTAGTTCCCTCTATTTTTTTATACAAAAGAAGGGTGAAATATGGAAACAAAAGTTATTAAAATAGATGATAAACATATAGATATGGAACTTATTAATCAAGCAGCAAAGCTAATAAAAGCTGGTAAAATTGTAGCTTTTCCAACTGAAACTGTATATGGTTTGGGAGCAAATGGATTAAATGAGAAAGCAGTAGAAGGTCTATTTAAAGCTAAAGGACGTCCTCAAGATAATCCTTTAATACTGCATATAAGTAGTCTTGATCAATTAAAAACATTGGTTTTAGAAGTACCAGATATTGCTTATGAATGCAGAAAAAGATTTTGGCCTGGTCCACTTACTATGATATTTAAGAAAAGCGAAATTGTACCATATATTATTACAGGTGGCCTTGAAACTGTAGCAATTAGAATGCCAAAGAATAAAATAGCCTTAGAGCTTATAAAAGAAGCTAATGTCCCAATTGCAGGGCCGTCAGCAAATTTATCAGGAAGACCAAGTCCTACTAATGCATCACATGTTATTGAGGATTTATTTGGGAAGATAGATATGATAATAGATGGTGGAGATACTGGAGTAGGATTAGAATCAACAGTTCTTGATGTTTCTGGAGATGCTCCCATGATTTTAAGGCCAGGTGGTGTTACATTTGAGGATTTAAAAGAATTCATACCTAATCTTACTCAAGATTTAGGAACGATAAAATCAGACAATACAATTGTTCCAAAATCACCAGGCCAAAAGTATAAGCATTACGCTCCTAAAGCTGATATGTATGTTTATACAGGCAATATAGATAATGTGGTAAAAAGCATAATTAATCAATCTAATAAGCATATTAAAGAAGGCAAGAAAGTAGGAATAATGGCCACCACTGAAACAAAGGATATGTATGATAAAGGAACTATTTTAATAGCTGGCTCTAGAAATGATAGGAATACTATAGCTGCAAATCTATTTAAAACACTTAGAATATTTGATGAAGAGAAAGTAGATATAATTCTTGCTGAAGGTGTAGAAACTGATAATATTGGAAGAGCGATTATGAATAGAATGATGAAAGCATCTGGTGGGAAAATTATTAATGTCTAGAGGTGAATTATGAATATTTTAGTTGTTTGTACAGGTAATACTTGTAGAAGCCCAATGGCTGAAGGAATACTAAAGGATCTTGGGGCTAAGAACAATTTGGATATAAAGGTTAAATCTGTAGGAATTATGGCTTTTGATGGTGATAATGCATCTAATAATGCAGTTATAGTTTTGAAAAACATAAGTATAAATATTGAAGGCCATAGGGCTTCTTTAGTAAGGAAAGATTTAGTAGATGAAGCTGATATAATCTTAACTATGACAAATTCTCATAAAAATAATCTAATTAGAAAGTTTCCAAATGCGAGAATTAAAACTTTTCTATATAATGAATATGCATATGGCAAATACACAGATATATCAGACCCCTTTGGCGGAAATTTAAATACCTATAAAATTGCTAGGGATGAGATATATAAAGCTTCACAAGC
>JAQVYQ010000021.1:0-12402 GCA_028708575.1 Tissierellia bacterium | reverse complement strand
TCTTAGTTCTTAACTCTTAGTTCTTAACTCTTAGTTCTTCACTAAATAATAGGAGGTAAGCTAATGAAAATAGGTATAGGTAGTGACCATGGTGGTTTTGAATTAAAGGAACATATTAAGGAATACTTGGAAAAGAATAATATTGAGTATGTAGACTATGGAACGAAAGGCAAGGATTCAGTAGATTATCCTGATTTTGGAAAGGCAGTTGCTGAAGGAGTTATAGCTGGAGAAGTTGAAAGAGGAATAGTAATTTGTGGAACCGGTATAGGAATATCAATAGTAGCAAATAAGGTAAAGGGAATCAGATGTGCTTTATGTTCAGATACTTATTCTGCAAGAATGAGTATGGAACACAACAATGCTAATATGCTTGCTCTTGGTGGTAGGGTTTTAGGAGTGGATTTAGCCCAAGAAATTGTTGAAGTTTGGTTAAAAAGTAATTTCCAAGGCGGAAGACATGAAAGAAGAGTAAATAAAATTAGTGCGCTGGATTGCTAATTGTGATATAATTCTAAAAGGAATTTTAAGTACGAAAGGAGAGATATGATGTCAAAGGTTATAGTGTTCGACCATCCATTAATAAAGCATAAGCTTACATTAATAAGAGACAAAAATACAGGTTCCAAGGAGTTTAGAGAACTAGTTACAGAAATCTCCACGCTTATGGGTTATGAAGTTACTCGAGATATGCAACTTGAAGATATTGAGATAGAAACACCAATTTGCAAGACAAAATCTCAAGTAATAGCAGGTAAGAAAGTAGGACTTGTTCCTATATTAAGAGCAGGACTAGGAATGGTAGATGGAATGCTAAATTTATTACCTGCAGCTAGAGTAGGACATATTGGTTTATATAGAGATCCTGAGACATTTAAACCTGTAGAATATTATTGTAAATTACCTCAAGATGTTAACGAAAGGGAACTAATAATATTAGACCCAATGCTAGCTACAGGTGGCTCTGCAACTGCAGCTATACAATTTTTAAAAGATAGAGGAGCAAGGTCAATTAAATTAGTAAATTTAATTGCAGCACCTGAAGGAATTGAAGCTGTACAAAAGGCACATCCTGATGTTGATATTTATGTTGCAGCAGTTGATGAAAGATTAAATGATCATAAATATATTATACCTGGTTTAGGGGATGCTGGAGACAGATTATTTGGTACTAAATAATAAGAAGAACAGAAGCTTTGTTCCTTTTTTACATGATTGACATATTGAAATTACTACTATACAATTTATATTAGTTACTAAATTAACTAAGTAAACTTGTTGCAGCTGTATATAAAAACTGCAAGTAGTTTTCCTAAAGCATAAAGGAGCGAATATAATGCAAGGGATGATTATTCCATTTTTTGTAGCTTTATTATTGGTGTTTTTCTCTACACCTTTAGTAATAAAATTAGCATTTAAGGTTGGAGCAATTGATATACCAAAGGATGATAGAAGAGTACATAAACAGCCGATGCCTCTATTAGGGGGATTGGCTATATACATAGGAGTTGTATTAACTAGTCTTGTTTTTGTGCCAGTAGATAAAACATTGATATCAATACTATTAGGTGGAACAATAGTATTAATTTCAGGTATAATAGATGATTTATGGGGTTTAAGTCCTAAATTAAAAATGTTTTTTCAACTATTGGCAGGAATTTGCTTAATAATTGGGGATGTAAAGGTAGATTTTATAACAAATCCATTTTCAATAGCTAATAAGGTAATATATTTAAATTATTTATCTATACCTATTACCTTGTTTTGGGTAGTTGGAATTACTAATACTATAAATTTAATAGATGGGCTTGACGGTTTAGCAGCAGGCGTGGCCGCTGTTTCCAGTCTTTCCTTTGCTTTAGTAGCTGGAAAATTTGGGTATACTAATGTAATTATAATATCAATTATACTTGCAGGGTCTTGTATAGGTTTTTTACCATTTAATTTTAACCCAGCAAAAATATTTATGGGAGATACTGGGGCCTTATTTTTAGGATTTATCCTAGCGGCCTTATCCATTGAAGGTGTAATGAAGAGTGTAGCCACTATTGCAGTAATTGTCCCAATTTTAATTTTAGGGGTACCAATATTTGATACAACCTTTGCTATTTTTAGGAGAGTATTAAATGGTAAATCAATAACAATTGGTGACAAAGGCCATTTGCATCATAGATTATTAGCCAAAGGATATTCTCAAAGGAAAACAGTAATGATATTATATGTAGTATCTGCAGTATTTGGAATGTTTGCCGTATTAATAGCAAAAGCAAACAGCAATCAAGCTGTTTATTTATCGGTAATACTATTTACAATTACCGTTATAGGAGGTCTTAAGTTAGGACTGTTTGGGACTAAGAAAAAATAGGAAGTGATATTTTTGAAAGTAATGTGTGTATTTGGAACTAGACCAGAAGCAATAAAGATGGCCCCAATAGTTAAGGCTTTAAAGAAAAAGCATCAAATAGAGACTATTGTATGCGTAACTGCTCAACATAGGCAAATGCTTGATCAAGTTTTGAATTTATTCAATATTGTTCCAGATTATGATCTTAATATATTTAAGCCTGGACAAAGCCTAACTGAAATAACAAGTAGGGCAATAAAAGGACTAGAAGAGGTTATTATAAAAGAAAAACCAGATGTTTTATTAGTTCAAGGTGATACAACAACAGTATTTGCTGGAGCATTAGCAGCATTTTATCAGAAGGTAAAAATTGGGCATGTAGAGGCTGGTCTTAGAAGTGGGAATCTA
The DNA here is from genome assembly GCA_028708575.1 of Tissierellia bacterium. Lineage (GTDB taxonomy): Bacteria > Bacillota > Clostridia > Tissierellales > Tissierellaceae > UBA3583. The sequence goes on along the minus strand of JAQVYQ010000021.1, from coordinate 9,650 downwards.
TATTCACCATATCCTGAGGAAGCTAATAGAATGCTAACAGGTATTTTAACAAATTACCACTTTGCACCGACTGAACGAAATAGACAAAATTTACTTAAAGAAAATTACCCAGATGAGAATATATTTATTACTGGTAATACTGTAATAGATTCTCTGCAATATGCAGTGAAAGTAGATTATACTTTTAATATTCATGAATTGAATAGTATTGATTATGATAATAAAGATGTAATTCTATTAACATCTCATAGAAGAGAAAATATAGGCAAACCTATGGAAAACATATTTTTTGCAGTAAGGGATATTGTAGAAAAATATAAAGATGTTGAAGTAGTATTTCCTATGCATTTAAATCCAAAGGTGCGAGAGGTGGCTTTCAAAGCATTTGGGGGAAATTCCCGCATACATTTAATTGAACCTTTAGATTATGAGCCCTTTACAAATCTAATGGCAAAATGCCATATAGTTGTTACAGATTCAGGTGGACTGCAGGAAGAAGCTCCTACCTTAGGCAAACCAGTTTTAGTAGTAAGAGAGGAAACTGAAAGACCTGAAGGGGTGGAGGCAGGAACGGCTAAACTTGTTGGAACTTCATATAATACTTTATATGAGAATTTAGATTTGCTTTTAAGTAATAAGGCTGAATATAACAAGATGGCAAAGGCAGTCAATCCATATGGGGATGGCAAAGCATCAGAAAAAATTGTGGAGATACTATTAGGTAATAGGTAATAGGTAATAGGTAAGAAGTAAGAGTTAAGAGTTAAGAACTAAGATTGAATTTTGTGAACAATGTTTCGGTAGGGGCGGTCTTTGACCGCCAGCAGTAGTGGGCAGCCAACAGTCAGGCTTATGATGATAGAATGGAGTGAACATTTGAAGACTTGAGTAGAATTCTTAGCTCATGGAGATGAAAAATCCGTTAAGCGGCTTGCACGTCCCTAGAGTTCGACCCTAGAGAGAATTGCAAGACGTAGGATTTTTCATTGGAATGAGATATAGAATTCTTCAAGTCTAAAATAGTGAACGTAATTCTATCATCATAAGCCTTTATTCACAGTTGCATAGAATTAGCGGCCGTAGTCTTACGGCTTCAATGGAATTTTTAAAAGTCAAAATTAAAATTAAAAACAGGTATTAAGGTATCCTTCTTTGGTAATACTTTTATTATAAGGGAAGGGTACTTTTTTATTGAAATGTTTTGTCCCCCTTTACATTTTTTGTTAAAGACCTTTCCCTTAATAAGAAATTATTTAGGAGGGTACAAATGAAAAGATATATATTATTCGTAATCATAATTTTATGTTTATTACCTGTTTTAACATCTGCAACATATTTGGAAGAGGGAGATCAACCACTATTGACTATTCTAAACCATGTTGGTGCTGAATTTATTGAAGGGGATTTTAGTGCTAATGGTATAATAGCAGATAAATTTTTATCAGAGGAAGAATTAGACAACCTTGGTAAGGAATTAATAGATTACTTTGAAATGATGGGCAAAGAAGGGACAAAGTATACTGAAATATCAGCTAATCATTATGTTAAAGAAAAAATTTTAGAAGAAACTTATAGACAAGTTTCTTACTTTGGATTTGATAAAGACTCAAATCCTCTTACCATTATTCTAAGCTCTTATTTAAATGTAGAGAATCAAAAAAGCCAAAGTTATTTATATATTAATTTGGTAAATAAGAAGCAAGATAGTCAAATTAATGATATAATATTAAAGGTGAAAAGTTTATTTGATAAGTATGAGAGAAATGTTGAAATTACTACTTGCATTATTGGTAGTATTGATGGTAAATTAAGTGGGGAGTATGTTAAGAATACACTTCCAAAGATTGTACATAATTTAAATGGTCAAATTGTAGATTTTTATGAAGATAAGGAATTGATTTCTTATACAGCTTACACTGATGGAATTGAGGATTATATATTAGCTGGTGATGATAGAATTAATCTTAATATTGCATTAAGATATAATGAATATGATAGCAAAACTCTTATTTGGATTGGAACACCTATAATAACCAGCGGCTATTAAATAGGAGGAGATAACTTGGAGAAGATAATGGTGGAGAAAAGCCTTCACTTAAAAGGGAACGTTAGAGTAAGTGGAGCTAAAAACTCGGCACTACCATTATTGGCTGCTTCTTTGTTGGGGACAGAAGACATTATTCTTGAAGATGTTCCTAAGTTAAAAGATGTAGAAATAATGTGTGAAGTACTTACATCTCTAGGAGCAAAGGTTGAATATTTAGACAGAGATGTAATTAAAATAAATTCTGCTAATATCAATAATTATGAAACTAGTTATGAATTAATGAGTAAGATGAGGGCTTCGTTTTTAGTTATGGGTCCGCTTTTAACACGCTTAGGTAAAACAAAGAACTGTTTACCTGGAGGTTGTGCTATAGGGACTAGACCTATAGATTTGCATTTAAAAGGATTTAGAGCCTTAGGTGCTACTATTGATGTAGATCATGGCAATATAAGTGCATATGCTGATAAATTAATTGGTGATAAGATTTATTTAGACTTCCCTTCTGTAGGAGCAAGTGAAAATATTATGATGGCTTCAGTAATGGCGGAAGGAGAAACTATTATAGACAATGCTGCCATGGAACCAGAAATTGTAGATTTAGCCAACTTTTTGAATAAAATTGGTGGGGATATTAAAGGAGCAGGAACTTCAACTATAAGAATTAAAGGCGTTAAAAAGCTTGGTGGTGCTAGACATCAAATTATACCCGATAGAATAGAAGCTGGTACATTTATGGTAGCAGCTGCAATCACTAAGGGAGACATTATTGTTGAGAATGTAATTTCAAATCATATTAAACCTGTTATAGCAAAGCTAAAAGAAGTAGGCTGTACTGTTGTTGAAAATGGAGATAGTATAAGGGTAATAGGGACTGAAGATTTAAAAGCGGTAGATATAAAAACCATGCCATATCCCGGTTTTCCAACAGATATGCAAGCACAGTTTATGGCATTGATGACTGTTTGCAAAGGTACTAGTGTAGCTATTGAAACTGTATTTGAAAACAGATTTATGCATGTTGATGAATTAAAAAGAATGGGAGCAGATGTTAAAATTGACGGTAGATCTGCTATAGTTCAAGGGATTAGTAGTTTAACTGGAGCACCGGTAAAAGCCACAGATTTAAGAGCAGGAGCAGCTTTAATACTAGCTGGTTTTGTAGCCGACGGAGTTACTGAAATAGATAATGTTTATCATATTGATAGAGGCTATGATGGTATAGAGAAGAAATTTAGCAACTTAGGAGCTAATATTTATAGGAAAATAATAAAAGATAATTAATAGTGCACAATTAAATTAAATTAATAATTTGCAATTATTATTATAGTAATAGAAGAGAAGATTTTAACAAAAAAATCTTCTCTTTTTTATTGCCATTTTTTATAAGCCAAACAATTGTGAATTGATATGCGAATTGTTTCAGTTCTAATAGCCAAACTTCATTCATATTATAGATTATACTGAGGAGACGAGGGGATGAGATGAGGAAATTAGTGATTTACTTGTTTTCGGTCTTGATGATAACTATAATTATGCCAACAGTTATTGTTAAGACCATTAGTTTTGTACCTAGGGAGAACACTGTATCAGGGGAAGGCTTTGAAAAGGAAGTTAAGGAACCTCCTAAGGTCATAATATCTAATCAACCTATAAGCAATAGTAATAACATGATAGAAACTTTAAAAGTATATGACCCCTATACGGATAATGTCTTAGAAGTTAATTTGGAGGAATATATTAAGGGAGTAGTAGCAGCAGAGATGCCAGCAGAATTTCATATTGAAGCATTAAAGGCTCAAGCAATAGCCGCTAGAACCTATGCAGTTAGTAGAAGTCTAAAATATGATAAGTCAGGTCATCCAGATCATGAAAAGGCTCCATTGTGTATAGGAATTCATTGTCAAGCATATTTATCCTTAGACCAATTAAATGAGATTCACGGTGAGAAATGGGAAGAAAAATATTGGGGTAAAATTTCAGAAGCTGTAGATTCTACAAAGGGATTACTTATATACTATGAAGGACAAATTATAGAACCACTTTATCATTCTACAAGTGGTGGAATGACAGAGGATGTTGTAAATGTTTATTCAGCAGATTTGCCATATTTAAAATCCGTTGTTAGTCCTTTTGAAGAAGATTCACCAAAATATAAGAGTATTACAACTATGACCGCAGATGAGTTTGTTAATAAGATAAATGAAAACTATTCTGAGGCAGCTATTACTTTGGAAAATTTCTATGATAAAATAAAGCTTGTTGAGAAAACTAATAGTGGAAGAATTAAAAAAATTGCAATTGGTAATGTAATAATAGATGGGACCAAGCTTAGAGAATTATTTGCTCTTAATTCAACTAATTTTCTAATAACCTACGATAAAGGATTAAATATTATTGATATAACAACTTATGGATATGGTCATGGAGTTGGTATGAGTCAATGGGGAGCACATGGTATGGCTAATAATGGCAGTAACTATATAGACATTCTTGAGCATTATTATACAGGTGTTGAAATTAGATAGGAATAAATCCTATCTTTTTTTATTTATTTTCCGTCATATGTATTAATTTCTACATTGTGGAAATAATACTAACACGGAGGTGGAGAATTGAAAGATAAATTTGTAATTTTTATTAAACAAAATGGATTTTTACTGTTTCTTTTTATTTGTGTCTGTGCAGTTGCAGCCGGAACAATATATGTTTCAACAACTGAACTCAGGGAAGCTAGAAATGGACGAGTTGAAGATTTAGTAATTTTAGAAGAGATAGATAGTGAGGATACTGAAAATACAGCTGTTCCTGAGAATATTGAGGTGTCATATATAGATGAGGAAATTGATGATGAAGTAATCAAGGATGAAGCACTCAATGATGAATTAGAAACTGAAGAGGAAGTAGTGGATGCATTAGCTGAAGATGCAGAAGAAGACATTGAGTTCATAGATGATTATGAAGAAGATGACACCAATTTAGTTACTGATGAACATAAGGCTGGTTTTCTACCAATTGATGGAAAGATTATTACTAATATTTCAGAAGATACACTAATATATTCTACTACATTAGATGAATGGAGATATCACGCTGGAATTGATATTAAGGCTCCAGTAGGAACAGAAGTAAAGGTGCCTCTAAGTGGCACTGTAAAAGAAATAATCGAGGATGACTTATGGGGGATAACTATAATTATTGATCATGGTAATGGTTTAGAATCAAAATATTCAAATCTAGGAACTAAAGAAATGGTAAAAGTAGGGATTGGTGTAAATGTTGGTGATTTCATAAGTGTTGTAGGTGATACTGCAAAAATTGAAATGAAAATGGAACCGCATTTGCACTATGAAGTAAGTAAAAATGGTAAAAACATTGATCCACGTTCTATTACTGAGTAAATACGCATAAGTATTTATTAATAGTCCCAAAAATCAAAGGGGGTTAAACTGGTGAAAGATTATATAGAGGAAAGGGCTTTAGAGATTGCAAAATACATACTTAGTGAAAGAGCTACAGTAAGACAAGCAGCAGTAGTGTTTGGTGTGAGTAAAAGCACTGTACATAAGGATGTAACTGAGCGTCTTCCGAAGATAAACCCTCTTGTGGCATCAATGGTAAAGCAAGTTCTTGAAACTAACAAGGCTGAGCGCCATATAAGAGGTGGAAAAGCAACAAAATTAAAATATGAGTCAGCAAAGGCATAAAGGTTCCAGGTCTGGGGCCTTTTTTATTTGTTGATACTGGACATATTATTATGTATAATAGATTTGCATGTAATTTTTGGTAAAATTATTGTTGCCTAATTTTACAATTGATATGAATTCTATGGAGGTGAAAGTTGAGTATCTATTATTTACATAATCATATTCATCTTGTTCAAGGTGTAAAGAAACATTGTATTTATGATCTAAAAAAAAGCCGTCTTTTTTCCATTGATGAATCTGCTTTAAATATGATTAATCATTTTTTATCACCAAAGGAAAAACAACTTTCCATGTCTGAAAAAACTTTTTTAAAAGAACTTTTGGATTATGAAATTTTAACAAAAGAAAAAAATGATTTTACAAAAACAATCATAAAAAAACCAAAAATAACATTTGCATGGATTGAAGTTACCAAGTCCTGTAATCTTCGCTGTATTCATTGTTATAATGAGGCCGAATACCAGGAGTATTCAAAACGTATAATGAAGTTCTCAGATTTTACTTATTCCGTTGATATGTTAGAAGATATGGGGGTAAGACGCATCCAATTAATTGGAGGAGAACCTTATATTCTTGGGGACAAGCTATCTAAAATGTTAAAGTACATAAAAGATAAGTTTGAGTTTATTGAAATATTTACTAACGGTACGTTGATAAAGGACAATGAGATTAAGGAGTTAATTGATAATAATATTAGCCAAGTAGCTTTGTCTCTTTACTCTAATATTCCTTCTGAGCATGATAAGGTAACAAAGTCAAAGGGGTCCTACAATAAGCTTATATCCACAATAGAACAATTAAAAGAAAATAAAATTCCTTTTCGTATTGCAAATGTGAGAATGAAAGATATAGAAGTTGGTGAAAACCAGATTGGGACTATTCAACCTAAATCTGGATATGATTTTGTAAGGTTGTCAGGAAGAGCAAATTTGGATCTATACAATAAAGATTTGTTAAAACAAAAACTAATTACTAAGAAATATTTTCAAAAAAAGATTTCTCCTAGGTCTATAGAAGAAAACATGCAAGGACATAATTGCTTTTCAGACAGATTATATATTGATATGGACTTAAACGTTTATCCTTGTGTTATGGAGAGAAGGATAAAACATGGGAATATTAAAGAAGACAAGTTAAAAGATATTATTAAGGATGACCTTATATTCTTTACCAAAGATCAGGTAAATGAATGTAAGGATTGTGAATATCGTTATGCTTGTCACGATTGTAGACCCGATTCCCTTAATGGAGATTTTAGAGAGAAACCTTGGTATTGTACATATAACCCATATAATGGGGAGTGGTATGATATAGATGAATTTATTAATAGATTGGGGGTGTGAACATGATTGAACTTCTAACAATTGAGGATGTTACAGAAGAAGAAAGAAATATGACTAGCGGTTGTTATCCTCTGGATACAGATGGCTGTTACCCAGATGACTGTGGACCTGTTAATGGCTGTGGCCCCTATTGCAGACCTTGGTAAATAAGTTTTCTTAAATCTACCCTTTAAATAATAAGGGTGGATTTTTTTATTGGCTAAAATTGGATTTGCTACTAATCTGTGCTATAATTTATATAATAATTACTGGAAGTTGGCACTCAAACATTTCTTACATTGTTTTCCATGGGTATATTTGATAGTATATGATATATAAATATTTATTAAATATTAAATAAAAGAAGGAATTTGGAGATTTATGTAGAATATAGTTAAAATAAGCATAAAAAGGAGGTAGAGTATGGCTTTAAGAGCAGACGTTGGAATAGACCTAGGAACAGCAAGTATTTTAGTATATATAAAAGGCAAAGGCGTCGTTTTAAAGGAGCCTTCAGTTGTAGCTATAGATCAATATACAAATAAATTCTTAGCTGTAGGTGAAGATGCTAGAAAAATGCTTGGTAGAACACCTGGCAATATTGTAGCAATACGTCCATTAAAAGATGGAGTAATTTCTGATTATGATATTACTCAAAGGATGTTGAAATATTTTATATATAAAGCATTAGGTAGAATGATTTTTAAGCCAAGATTAATTATATGTGTTCCTAGCGGAGTTACTGAAGTAGAAAAAAGAGCGGTTATTGAAGCAAGTAATGAAGCTGGAGCAAGTAAGACTTATTTAATTGAAGAGCCAATTGCCGCAGCTATAGGAGCAGGACTAGATATTACTGAGGCAAACGGGAATATGATAGTTGATATAGGCGGTGGCACTACAGATGTAGCTGTTATATCTCTAGGGGGTATTGTCGTAAGTGAATCCATAAAAACTGCTGGTGATGACTGTGATGATGCTATTACAAGGTATATTAGAAAAAGATATAATATGATGATTGGTGAACGATCTGCAGAAGAGCTTAAGTTGAATGTAGGTTGTGCTTATCCATATGATGAAGAAAAATATATGAATGTAAAGGGTAGAAATCTACTTACTGGACTTCCAATGAATGTTGAAGTCGGATCTTCAGATATGTTGGAAGCATTAAAAGAACCTATTCAAGAAATAATTGAAGCCATTCATGAAGTTCTTGAAAAGACTCCACCTGAATTAGCAGCTGATATTAGCACTCGTGGTATATTAATGACTGGTGGGGGATCACTTCTTTATGGAATGGACAAGCTTATATCAAGAACTACTGGGATTACTACTAAGGTTGCAGAAAATGCAGTGGAATGCGTTGCTATAGGAACAGGCAAGTCTCTTGATTGGGTAGAGGTACTAGAAAAGAATTCGGATGAGGGAAGAGCATCAAGATATAGATAAAGAAAAAAGATTTAGGAGCCAACCTAAATCTTTTTCTTGTTTAATAAACTTTATTTACTTCATATGATATTTCACTGCCATTTACTACAAACTCTACAACTGCAACATTTGAAACATCCGAGTCATTTGTTATTTGAGTGGTGTTTAAACTAATATATCTTATACCATCTATTAAATCAGTATTTGTATTATTTCCACCATAAACTACAAATATATTCTTACCTCTTTCTTTGGCTTCTACTAGTCTTGAATGTAATAGGTCAGCTTCTAATGTATCTTTGAATCCATTAGCACCAAATACAGGTGTTGAAAGGAACAATATAAAATTAGTTTCTGTTCTATTTTCTAAATCATTCATTAACTTAGTCCATTGACTTGCATCTGCAGCTCTAATACTACCATTTGATGAGTTTATACTATAGAATAGGGCATCCATATATTTAGACACATTATATGCATTGCTTGTGTCCACTGTTGAATAATTGTTTAATCCATTTTTAAAGTTAATAGAAGCACCATTTAATAATATAGCAATTTTATTATCTGAAATTCTAGATTGTAGTTTTTTAACTGCATTAGAACCTGCTGTTTCTTCAAGTCCCTTTGGCTCTGCTGCTACAATAAATGAGAAACCATTTTCTTCTATTGATTGTTTTGATTTTAATTCATCTTCAACAATAGTTGGAGTAGGTAATTCTATATTTCCAATAGGTGTTGGATAATATGCTGTTAATTCATCAATTAATATGCTACCACTAGGTGTTTTATTTGGATCTGCTTCTACTGCATATATTTTTTCTAGAGATATTGGATATGATACTTCCTTTGGTATATCAGCAGTAACATATTGCCATTGGCTAGAACTCAAGGAATTAATAAAATTCAATACATGCTCTTTTCCACCAGCATCTCTAATGGTTGTCCTCAACCAAACTCCATTTTCATCACCTTTAACCCAAAGGCCAATCTTTTGAGGTTTTTCTGCTAAGCTGATTCCTGGTTGTCCATTTTCACTAAAGTTCATATATGCGGCTCTAGTATTTGTGCTTTGAGTAAAATCATAATTTAGGCTTATGCTATAGTTGCCTTCATGCTTGTCTTCACTTAAACTAATATTTCCTGTAACTGTAT
>JAQVYQ010000074.1:5692-7450 GCA_028708575.1 Tissierellia bacterium | reverse complement strand
GTATTTTTATATCCTCTTCATAATATGGAACTTCATGATAAATAATTCCACTTCCATCCATCCATCTTTCTACTACCCATAGCCCATTTTCCCCTTGAATTACAGGTTGAGATAATAAGAGTTGAGATGTTTCCCCTGTGGATAGCGGAAATTTTATAACTATATGATTGCCCTCATAGGTCACCTTAGCTAATAATCTCTGATTTTCTAGCATTTCTCTAATGCATGCCTCTTGACTGGCTAAGGTATCTAACCCATATATGTCATGGGATATAATATTCCCCAAGTAAACAAGTTTATCATCTTCATAAGTAAAGACTAAGTTTGGCTTACCCATGCTGCTGTCTTCGGTTATCCATCCATCTTCAACCTGCATACCACCTGCTATCATTACTTGGTCTATATTCTCAGGTTTTAATCTGTATTCTAGTCTCCATAATTCTACAGAATTTGGAAGGATATCATCAAAAGTAGATAATTGCTCTAAATTAGCAATCTTTTTATCTATTACCTTAAAGCCACTATATTGGTCATTTTCATACATTTCAATTTCCTTATCAATAAATTGCCATGCATAATCTTCAACAGTCATATTCTCATCTATAGTTTCATTAAAAACATAACTGCATCCGACAAAAGCAAATGCTCCAATAATTAATGCAATTGTTACTAAAATTATCTTTTTCATCGTAGTCATCCCCCTCTTAATGACATAGAATAGTTAGTGTTACTTCACTTCCTACTATTAAATAAATATATACTTTAGATCTTGAATCTATACCCTGCTCCCCATACAGTTTCAATATATTGTCTACTTTCAGGATTTGGTTGAATCTTTTCTCTTATTCTTGCAATATGTACAGTAATTGTTGTTGTATCTGATAGTGCATCATAGCCCCATACTCTTTCAAATAACTCTTCTTTGCTAAATACCCTATTTGGGTTTTCTATTAAAAACAAAAGCAAATCAAATTCCTTCTGAGTTAACAAAACCTCATTATCATCTATATAAACTCGACGGTCTCCTCTATCAATAGATAATGCCCCAACTACTATCAGCTTTTTTTTAATGCTATTTTTAAATTTTTCATAGGTTTTTATATGGCTATTGACTCTTGCTACTAGCTCACCCATGCTAAATGGCTTAGTGATATAATCATCAGCACCTAGGTTTAATCCTTTTATTTTATATACTTCATCTGTCTTTGCAGATACTATTAGTATAGGTATTTCTTTTGAATCAGCTACTTCTTTTAGTATTTCAAAGCCATCCTTTCCAGGAAGCATTAAATCTAAGATTATTAAATCAAAATTGTCATTTTTAATATAGTCAAAGCCTGTTTTCCCATCAAAAGCACATACAACTTCATAACCACTCATTTCTAAATAGTCTTTTTGGAGTTCTGATATGCTTTTATCATCTTCAATTATTAAAATCCTTTTCATCTAATACTCACCTCATTTTAACACCTGTAAAAAATCATCCTGTCATTCTGAGCACTAGCTAAGAATCTAGGGTTTAACCACAGCTCTTTCACTTGCATTCAAAATGACAAAAGCAAAGTTTTTCAGTGTTTTCCATCTTTCGTCTTTTTTAAAGAAACGATAATAGACGCCCCTTGCTCGATTTCACTAATTGCCCAGATTCGTCCACCTAATCCTTCTACAATTTGTTTTGCAATAGCTAGACCTAAGCCACTTGAACCTTTAAACTCTCTTGCTGTATCTGCTCTATAGAATCTATCAAAAACATTAGGC
>JAQVYQ010000074.1:0-5592 GCA_028708575.1 Tissierellia bacterium | reverse complement strand
ACTAATTGCCCAGATTCGTCCACCTAATCCTTCTACAATTTGTTTTGCAATAGCTAGACCTAAGCCACTTGAACCTTTAAACTCTCTTGCTGTATCTGCTCTATAGAATCTATCAAAAACATTAGGCAAATCGTCCTTACTAATTCCCTTTCCATTGTCCTTGAACTCTATTATAACTGATGAATTTGTTTCTCTTAATATTATCTTAAGTTGACCTACTTGCTCTTCAATGTTACTTTTAGCATTATCTACAATATTTTGGGCAACACGCTTAAATTTTTCAACATCTATCATAACAAAAGTTTCCGCAGAAAGTTGGTTTTCCAAAATTATACTTTTATATTCCCGTGTGAAATCTGTTAGGCTATCTTCAACACAGTCTTTCATATATTTCACAATATTCACTTTTTCTTTTTCAAATTCCATTTGATTTAAATCTAATTTGGAATACAGCAATAAATCCTCAATCATGGTATTTATCATCTTTGTTTTTTCAATAGCCTTTGATAAATAATATTCTCTCTTTTCTTCAGTATCAGCAACCCCATCTAAAACTCCATCAATATATCCTCTTATAGATGTTACAGGAGTCTTTAAGTCATGAGATATACTTGATATTAAAAACTTTCTATTATCATCAACTTTTTGCTGATAATACAAAGAATTTTTTAACTGAAGCCGTAGTTGTTCAATGGCACTTCCAAGTTCTCTTACTTCACCATAGCCCTTATCAGTAATGGCTGTATCAAGTTCACCACTTCTTAATCTCTCTGTTTCCTTTGTTAAATCAATAATAGGAATCATAATATTCTTCATGTTTTGTTTTTGAACAATTAGATTTGCTATAATAAAGACTATTAAGAAAGTTATAAAAACGAAAGCAAGCAAGGATCTATAATAATAATTTTCATCTACGACTTGATTAAGGGTAATTATCCTATATTTATTCCCATCTTCAATTGTAAAATTATCTTCATCTATACTGAATCTTTTATTGTCATATTCATAGTAGTTATTTTCTACACTGACATTCATTAGTATTTCTTTAATTTGAAACATACTAAAATCTTCATTTTTATATACAATACTATCATTCTCCATAACAACAATAGCCCTATGACCTAAGCCACTAGAATCTGGTGATTTACTCAATAAATTATAAAAGTATGTATATGTAAATCCAAAACAGCATGTAATAACAATTGTTCCAATAAGAATTAAGGTACTTTGTGTTAAAAATCTTTGTTTTAAATTCATATAATCATCCTAGATATCCTTTTTTTCAAATAGATAATAGCCTGCTGCAAATAACATTATACTGTAACCAAGTAAAATTAGAAATGTCCTAAGTATTTTACTCAGATTTATGTAGCTTCCTAAAAATAAGTTATACCAATCAAAAGTAGAGGTAAAGAGCAAACTCTTAAAATATGGAAAAATAAGACCTAATCCATTAAATACCAAGAAAATAAATATAATAAACATAAATGCACTGCTTGTTCCCTTTGCAATATTTGAAATTAAAACAACTACTAATGCAAAGACAAAAAGCGGAAAAAACTCCATAATATATGCCAATAATATTTTTAGTAGATTGGGCATACTTGTGCTTATAAATATGGAGACCACAAATGATAAAATCATAACAAACATAAGATTTGCCATTATAAAGCTAGCAATGGCAAGAACTTTTCCTAAAAAAACTTTAAATCTTGGAGCTGGGCAGATTAAGGTAAGTTTAATTGTTTGATCCACAAATTCTCCTGCAAACATATCTATACCGATAAAAGCAATAAAAAGAGGAAATAATGTATAGCTCAATACAGATAAAACCATAATAGAAAAATCTGAACTTGACGTTATACGTATTCCTGCAAAGTTATTTAAATAGTACACTGCAATAGCAGCGGCAATGACTGAAAAGAGGGAAAAAGCCAATGCCATGATGAACTTTTTCTTTTTAGATATTTTAAATATCTCATTTATGTATACTACTTTAAGAGTCTCCATTCAAATCTACCTCACTTAAATAATAATTCTCCAAAGAAGAATAGTTTTTTAAAATGTTTTGTGTACTATCTACACCTAAAAGCCTACCACTATATAAAATTCCCACTTTACTACATGTAAGCTCTATATCATGTATCAAATGGCTGGAGATAAAGAATGTTGTATTGTGCTGTTCTGCTAAACTTATTATTAATTCCCTCATTTCAACCATACCTTGTATATCCAATCCATTAAAGGGCTCGTCTAAAATTAGAATATTAGGATTTGATAAAATTGCCATAGCAATACCAAGTCTTTGTTTCATTCCTAAGGAATAGTTTTTTATTTTTTCATTTTTATTTTTTATAAGTCCTGTAATTTCTAGGCATCTGTCAATTCTTGCTTCATCGACCTGAGCATTAAATCGTCCAGACAATCTCATATTATCATAAGCCGTTAAATAGGAAAAAGGCACCACATTTTCTATAATGCTGCCAACACCTTTCATTGCTTGCTCATAGTCTTTTGTTATGCTGTAACCATTTATCAAGACATCTCCTTTGTCAGCTTTCATAAGACCTACCATAATCTTCATTGCAGTGCTCTTTCCAGCTCCATTAGGACCCAAGAATCCAAATATTTCTCCACGTTCAATTTCTAAATTTATATCTTGTATTCCTCGATTGTTTTTATATGTTTTAGAAAGATTTTCAATTACTATAGCTTTATCCAAATATAATCCTCCTTAAAATAGCTTTGAGACGCAAAGGGCAAAGCCTTTGCGTCATATATTGCTATTCAAATACTCTTACAAATTCACTATTAAAGCTATCATCAAAATTATTAGATCTATATCCGTTGCCATCTTCATCAAATATTACTTCAAATGATACATAAAGATCTTGCATATTTGAGCGATGCATAACACCCTGTTTCTTCTCACCTTTATTGTCTGTATAATTTAGTATTGTATAAAATTCTGACTCATCATATTTAGTGCTAAAGTCAAAGTTTCTTACAGTATCAGGTTCATATCCTTCATTATATACCTCATAGTATCTACCTTTTACATTGCCTTTTTCAACAGAAGTTATCTCGAAAATCCTCTCACCACGTTTTACAAAGGAATTATCCTCTACTTCTACAATATTATTTTTATATTTCCCAATGAATTTTTCATCAAATTCAAAGCCTTCCTTAGTATAGCTTACTTCTTTACCATCTAAATTTGGAGCAGCAACTACTGTATTGTTTATATCCTTTATGTCAATTGAAAACTCAACAGTATAAATGTGTTCTGTACCCTTACTATCCTTTGCAGCCATACTTGCAGTAAAGATACCACTTTCTAAAATTCCTTCTTCATTTTCAATTGCCTTTCCTGATGCTTCTTTAACATATATATTTGATTTAGGAGAAGGAACATTTAGTCTTTCTACTGTCCACTCATCAAGTATTGTATATTTAAATACAAAGGATGAAATAGCATTCACAAGGGAAGGAATTTCCTTGTCTGATATATTACCTATATAAATCTTCTTGTTGTCTGATTCCTCAATTTGGATTACATTCTCTAAACTTCCTACAAATGCATCCATAATTTTTTCCGCATCAATAGCTTGTTCTTCTTCAAAAGGATTTTCAATTATCTTACTATCATTTTTCCTGGATTTTTGTATCTCTACAACGTTATATGAGCCATCCTCAAAGTTTTTATATATTCTTTGATTTTCATCATGATATGAATAGTTTTCAGTAATTTTACCTTTTTGTAGATCTGTTCCACTTTCTTCTCTAGCTTTATTTTTAATATCATATTTCATATTGCTAGTTGATTCTGCAAAAGTTTTGCCGTCAACTTTAGTAGTTACAATAACATCAACACTAAAGTTGTCAACATCATCTGTTAAATTGGCAGCTGTTGTCTTCATGGAGCTTTTTAGATTGTAATACCCTGAGCCAAGGGCTATATCAGCAAAAGCTGATGTTACTAAAATCACTGCACCAAGAACAACCATGCCAAGTATCTTTGATTTTTTATTAAATTTCATTATCGATCCTCCTAGCATATAATTAATCACCACAAAATCATAAACGTTTATGTAGTACAATTATATATTACATCATCAGTCTTGAATAACTATAAACTAATTATTAACAATTTATTAACTTTTACCACTTGTTATAATTATAACATGCACTATGCTAATTTATCTACTCTCACTACCGCTTAAAGCAAAAAATTCTGAGTAGAATTGAATCTCCTTATGTGAGATTTTTCTACTCAAAATCATGTAATCAACTCCATTAATATTTTTCATCTCGGTGAATTCCTATAATCTATATTTTCCACCATATATCAAAATGGCAATATAGTAAGTATATATCCTCCAGCAACTAAACTTAAAAAATTGGCTGTTATTACAAATAAGAATTTTCTCCCTTTCCTATACTCCTTAATACTTGATAATACTACAATGCTTTCAACTATCAGGATAAGTATTTCAAGAAATAATAATCCGATAAACAAATAGCTTTGCATTGGAAATAAACCATTAATCCAAATATTCAAAGCTCCTTGAGTTATAAGATTGATTATTAAGAATATCTGCCATGACCTTTTTTCTCTAAATCCAAACAACCAAAATACTATTCCTTCAATTATTAGTGTGATAATAATACGCATAGACACTAGTGCAATAGACCTTGACATAGACTTTCCAGGGCTAAGGGTTTGTGACTCTAGATTTAATGTGTAAATATTTTGATAAGAATATATTGGCTTTTCAAAATCTACTTCATATTCAAGATTATTTGTTTTAATATTTAAAGCATAGCTGGAGCTTTCCTTTGTATCACGATAATAAAAATAATAATACTTTTCAAACACCTTATCTATTACCTTTGCATCTGTGTATGAATCATTCTTTCCAATACTGATTTCTAAATCATCAGGGGCATTAGCTACTATTATCATTATAGAGGGTGGTTCTGCTGCATTTCCATAACTTGTATTTGCAATATTCAATGATAATATAAGCAATATAAAAATAACAAAAAAACGTCTTTTCCTACTCATAATAAAGGCCTCCTATAATTGGAAATTTATGCTTGCTTTATAGTTCTTGACTTTAGAAAACATATTATCATAATAACTATATATAAAAGATACATACCATATGTAATACTATTAGACCATGGAAATCCACCCTCTGGATGATTAAAAGCGTACCAAATAAACCCAATGGCAAATAAAAGCATTGATATACTAATGATTAATAGAACTCTTTTTTTGCTTTTCATATTACTATCTCCCCATAATATATGTAATACTTCGCGGTGTATAATATAAAAAATGCGTCTATTTCATAAAGATATATTCTTTCAGATAAAGGGTATTATCCCATTAAGTTAAGATAAACCTTTTATGATAAAAGGGGTCGGTTCCTTTTTATCATTTTAATGTCACATAAATATACTTATATACATTTGTCACGAATTAAGTAATGGCTATCTATCAAAGAAAAACGATTTAATTACTGCAAAGTATTCTCTTATATACTGTGGTACCACTATGGTAGGTGGTACTTCTGCAGCTAGTCC